>JAFMQT010000076.1 GCA_017354515.1 Nocardia sp.
CCTTCACAATTCGACAGTTCGACCGTCCGGCCGGAGGGATACTCCGCGACGGCCCGTTCAGCTTCGCCGATTCCTCGGCACACGACCAGTCCCCCGGCGGCAATTGGGGATTACCCGAAGGACTGTGAACAATAGGCCTTCCAGAACTTCGGTCAGCGCATGGTCACAGTCAGAGCGTCGTCACAGTCAGAGCGTGGTCACGTCGGTATTGGCGCCGCACAGCACGATCACCGGCCGCACCCCCGGTTCGGGCACATAGGCCCCACTCATCACCGCGGCCAGCGCGGTTGCCCCCGCCGACTCGACCACCAGGCGGAATTCGCGCCACAGATATTCGCGGGCCATCACGATGGAGTCGTCATCCACGAGCACCGAGCCGACCCCGTATCGGAGCGCGGTGTCCAGGGCGATATCGCCGATCCGCCCGGCACCCAGCGCGTCCGCGGTGATCGTGTCGATCGGTACGTCGACCGGCTGACCGGTGGACAAGGCCGCGCGCAGCGTCGGGGCCCCTTCGGGTTCGACGCCGATCACGCGTGCACGTGGCCCCAGGGCGATCGCGACTCCGGCCATCAGACCACCCCCGCCGACCGCGACCAGCACCGGCGGCCGGCCCCGGACCTGCCGCTCGATCTCGAGACCGATCACCCCCGCACCGGCGACCACCTGCGGCAGATCGTAGGCGTGCAGTTGCAGAGCATCCCGTTCGCCGGCGATCCGGTCGGCATACCGCTTGCATTCGGCATAGGAGGTGCCGTGCCACAGCACCTCGGCGCCGTATCCCCACATGGCCGCCACCTTGGTGTGCGAGGCGGTTTCGGGAACCACGACCGTACAGGGCCGATCACGGAGCGTACAGGCCATCGCCGCGGCGATCCCGGCATTACCGCCCGAGGCGATCACCACCGGTCGTCCGTCGTCGGGGTGCTGTTTCAGCGCGTTCAGGCTGCCGCGCAGTTTGAATGTGCCGCTGTGCTGGAGATGTTCGAGTTTCAAGGTGACCTCGACCGGGCCGTTCGGCCCGATCACCTCGGTGTGGAATACCGGGGTGACCCGGATTTCACGGCCGAGCCGGATCTGAGCGGCACGCACATCACCGCGATACAGACGAGGTGTCCGGGCCCGCGCCTCGGTCACGGCTTGACCTGATGGTCGCGGCGGGCCAGTTCGGCGTACATCGCGTTGTACTCGGCGAGCGCGGCATCGTGGTCCCGGTCGGCGGCACGGTCGATCCGGGTGGCCGTGCGCTTATCGCTCCGCGACCACTGCACCAGCAGGGCCAGCATGACCAGCACCAGCGGGATCTCACCGCTGGCCCAGGCCAGGCCGCCGCCGGTGCGCTGATCGCCCAGCAGATCGTCGTTCCAGCCCAATCCGAGCCCCCGGTAGAACCATTCGCCGAGCACGGTGTTCATGCTCATCATCGCCACCCCGAAGAAGGCGTGGAACGGCAGGGATCCGAAAACCATGGCGACCTTGGCCAGCGGCTGCACCTGCCGAGGTTTGGGATCGATACCGAGGACCACCCAGTAGAACAGGTACCCCGACACCAGGAAGTGCAGATTCATCGCCAGGTGGGCCCCGTGCTGGCCGACCGTCGCATCGAAGATCCCGCCCAGATACAGCGCGTAGAAGCCGACGACGAAGAACGCCGTTGCCACCACCGGCTGAGTCATGAAGCGCGACACCGGATTATGCACCGCGGCCAGGATCCATTCACGCGGTCCCGGCGGCGCGTTCCGGCCCGCCACCGGCAACGCCCGCAACGCCAGCAGCACCGGCCCGCCCAGCGCGAACAACACCGGCGCCAGCATCGACAGCAGCATGTGCTGGGCCATGTGCACGCTGAACATGGCCGGGGCGTAGCGGCCCACACCGGAACTGGTGGCGATCAGCAGAACCGCGCATCCGCACAGCCAGGCCACCGTGCGCCCGACCGGCCATTTGTCTCCCCGTCGCCGCATCCGCCGCACCCCGGCCAGATACAACACGGCCAGCACGATCGCGAGCGTGCCGAACATGATGTCGAACCGCCAGTCGAACAGAATGCGGCCCAAGGTCGGCGGTCCGGCGAGGTTGTAGCCGAGTTCGACCTCGGCCGGGGAGGGCACGCGCCGCAGATCCGGCGGCGGGGTACGGCCCAGCCCCACGGCCAGGCCGATGGTGGCCGCGAAGATCAAGATTTCGACTCCGGCGTAGCTGACCAGCGCCGACCGGTTCGGCGGCTGCTCCTGCAGGGCGGGCAGCGCGCGTCGGCGCTGGAAGAACCCCGCCACCCCGAGCAGGCACAACGCCACCGTCTTCGCGATGATCAGTCGGCCGTATGTGGTGCCCAGCAGATCACCCCAGGTGACCCGCACCCAGGCGTTGAGTACACCCGACACCGCCACCACCACGAAAGCGCAACTCGCCACCGCCGAGAATCGCCGGGCTGCCAGTGCGGTGTATTCGCCGTCGCGCATGGCGTAGGCCAGCACCGCGAACAACCCACCGGCCCACACGGCCATCCCGACCAAGTGCAGGATCAGACTGTTGGTGGCCACGTCATGCGCACCGCCCGCCGAGGAGTGCCCGGTCAGCGCGATCGGCACCAGGCCCAGCACCGACCAGGCGAACAGCACCGGCGTCCATCCCCAGCGCAACGCCAGCCGGCATCCGATCGCCAGGACCACCGCCATGATCGCGGTCGCGCGCCACGATCCCGCTACCGCGACCCGATCGATGGCGTGCCACACCTGATCCGGCTGTAATACCTTCCCCACCGGCTGGCCGGTGGTATCGGACAGTGTCAGCGGGATCAGCAGCAGCGAGGTCACCGCCCAGGACAGCGCGGCTGTACCGGCCCGGCGGAGGGCCCGGTAGCCGCCTACGTCGAGCAGGCCGTCCTGCTGCGGCGGACACAGGAAGGCCGCGAACAACAGGGATCCGACCGCCACGGCCGCGGAGAAATCGGCGAGCGCGCGCACCACGGGCAGACCGTAGGTGGTCAGCGGCCCCGGATCCGGAATCCCGAGCAGGGTCAGTGCCCGCGCGGCGGACAGTCCGACCACGATGGGCGCGACCAAAGCGGTAACCAGGATCGATACCACCACCAGCACCGGGAACGCCGACGCCTCGGACCGGACAACCCGGGCTTCGGGCTCAACGGCCGGATCCTGCGGTGAAGACATACTATTCAGCGTAGTTCCGCGACGCCGCCGACCGGCTTGCGGCCCCTCAACGCCCAGCCCACTGTGACGAGGGTGACACGGCCTCATCGCCCGGCCGACGACCGGCATCGACCCCCATGATCGCTATAATCTAACCGCTGGACACGATGCCCGGACCCGGGCAGGGTGTTCGGTGCCGCCATGCCTCCGTAGCTCAGTTGGATAGAGCAAGGGCCTTCTAATCCCTAGGTCGCAGGTTCGATTCCTGCCGGGGGCGCTTACCCACCCTGATGAGCGGAAATGCTGTCGGATTCAGAGATGCCCAGCCCGCACAGCGTTCAAACACGTAGGAACCTTTTCGCGTAGGTCCGGCCACAGGGCAGGGCCTGGATGACATCTCGAGGACCTCGAGACCGAGCTTCGCAGGGGCGACAAGTCACAGGGAATCATCGAATGTTTTGTCACCGTGCGAGACCCACTCGGCCGATCGCCGACATATGCGCTGGTCACTGTGAGTGCGTGCGAACCGGCTCCCGATAGGTCACACCGGGTGCCTTGCGAGTTGGCGCCAGATCGTTGACGGAATACGACTGTGTCGTCTGAAGTGAGTGACGAGCCTTCATCGGCTCAGCCGACCTTTCCATCGGTACCCAGTGCGCATCAGGCGTCGGCGCTGCGGTCATCCGGACCTCGACCGCACATCCGCTCGCCCCGGTTCGGTTCACGCGAAGGAGTACGTATGTCCGACGAGGATTTTCACCCTGATCTTCGCCTGGCTGCGCGATTCCTGCCGCGCGGCACGTCCCCCAATCACACCCGGATGCGGGTCATGCGTGCCCTCGAATCGATCCCGCGGCCGAGTAGCGTGCGGGCACAGGATCTGCGATTGGACGCCGGAATGAGCGTGCGGATCTACCGTCCTTCCGCGCACACCGGCCGGGGGCCTGCACTGTTGTGGATGCACGGCGGAGGCTATGTCATGGGATCGGCACGACAGGACGACCGATACTGCCGCCGCTTCGCCGATGCTCTGGGACTCACAGTGGTATCGGTGAATTATCGGCTGGCCCCTGAACATCCGTACCCGGCCGCGCTCGACGACTGCCGGACGGCATTCGATTACCTGGCCGGTCTGCCGGAGGTCGACCCCACCCGCATCGCCGTCGGCGGGATGAGCGCCGGCGCCGGACTGGCTGCCGCACTCGCCATCGGGCTCCGCGACCAGGCCGCGATCACTCCGGCATACCAACTGCTCGTCTACCCGATGCTCGACGACCGGACCGGGCCCGCGCCGCATCCGCACGCGGATCATTTCCGATTGTGGGATCAGGCATCCAACATCTTCGGCTGGCGGTCGTATCTCGGCGACGTCGATCCGGCTATCGCTGTTCCTGCCCGGCAGACAGACCTGTCGGGACTGCCGCCCACCTGGATCGGTGTCGGCACCCTGGACCTGTTCTACGACGAGGACCTCGACTACGCGCGCCGCCTGCGCGCCGCCGGAGTGCCCTGCGAATTCCACACGGTCGACGGAGCATTCCACGGGTTCGACGAGATCATGCCGAACACGACCGTGGCACGCGAGTTCTTCACCGCACAGCACGCCGGATTGCGCGCGGCCCTGGCAATCGACCGACCACCGGACCCAGCGCTGCCGCCGGCCTCGCGCACCGATCACTGAACAACCACGCGCGCAACGACATCGCTCCGGCCGAACGCGGCGCGTTCGCTCCCCACCGAAAAGAGCTTCCGCAATGACCATCGTTCACCACACACGAGGCACCGCCTCGGCGTTCAAACCACTGGCCTCGGCCGTGCAGATGAACCTCGCCGGCGCCATCCGGACCAGACGGCGCGGGGTCCGCGGGTGGACCGGTGCGATCAACACCGACTACGACCCCCTCGATCCCGCCACCGCTGCCAACCCCTTCGCCGCCTACCGAGAACTCCACCGAGGCGGACGGGTGCACTACAACCCCGCACGCGCCACCTGGATCGTGAGCCGCAACGCCGATGTCCGCGCCGCGCTCCGCGACACCGAGAAGATCACCAGCACCCAGGGCGTCACGCGGATACGCATGGCCGCCGACATCGTCGTACTCACCGACGGCGATCAGCACCTGCGCCTGCGTAAACAAGTCCAGCCCGGATTCACCAAAGGCGCACTGGACAACTGGAGCACGATCGCCGACCGACTAGCCACCGAATGCGTCAGCGACCTGCTGGCCACCCCCGGCTCCGACGTCGTCCAACGACTCGCGATACCACTGCCCCTGCGATTGATCGCGGGAATCCTCGGCGTCCCCGACACCGACATCGCCGACTTCCGACGCTGGTCCGAAGGCTGCGTCCGCATCATCAACTTCACCCTCACCCCGACCGGAATCGCCGACACCGCCCGATCGGTCCGCGCGGTGATGGCACTGCGCCGCTACCTCCTGCGCCAGCTGGCGACCGGCCACCTCAAAGGCTCGAACACCGTGCTCGGACGACTACTGGAATACAACACCGAAGGCGCTTTGACCGACAGCGACCTGTTCCACGTCGCGATGCTTCTGCTCATCGCGGGCAACGAAACAACCACCAACCTGCTCGGCGGGATGTTCCACACGCTCGCGCACAACCCCGAACAATACGATCTCATCCGCGCCGATCCGGACCTGATCCCGCTCGCCGTCGAGGAACACCTGCGGTACACCAGCCCGCTGCAGAACCTCTACCGATACACCCGCACCGACTACGAGATCGGCGACGTCACCATCCCCGCAGGATCGCGGGTACTGCTGTCCTTCGGCGCCGCCAACCGCGACCCGCACACATTCGAGACCCCCGACGAATACCGAGCGGACCGAAACCCTCGCTCGCACATAGCATTCGGATACGGGCCACATATGTGCCTCGGAGCCCCCCTCGCCCGCATGGAAGCCCAAGCAGTCCTGCGCGAACTCGTTCAGCGAGTCGCACGAATCTCCCCCGCCGGACCCGCCACATGGTCGACCAACAGCTCCCTCCGCGGCCCCACCACGCTGCCGATCCGACTCACCCCCGGATGAATGTCCAGTAACCGATCACATCACAGATATTCCGAGCGAGGAGTGGTTGCCATGCCCGAACCCCGGACCGTCGTCATCACGGGTGCCTCTCGCGGGCTCGGACTCGCCTCGGCGGCGGAGGCCTACCGGCGCGAATGGCGGGTCGTCGCGGCCATGCGGTCGGTGCATACCGGCTTGGCCGCGCTGCGGGAGAAAATCGCTGTGCCGGTGGATGATTCGCGTCTGGTCGGGGTAGCCCTGCACCGTAGGACGCGCATGATGCTGGGGATTCCCGGGTATCGACGTCCGGTTCCGGATTCGGATTAGGAAACAAATATTTGATCACGTGCTACCGTCTAATTCGTCCGATTCCCGATCTCATATTTTCCGGTCCCCACCACCGACACAACTTATATGCTCGCCCAGAATTACAGGAGCCGGTTATGTCGAATACCGAAACGTTCGAATAGCACGGGGGCCATGGATCCATGTCGACACTGTTCGAACCTGATGGCCGGGGGCCTTCCGGGCTGCGTCTGGCACTGACCGGGGTGTGCTTCCTGCTGATCGTCACGGGTATCGCGACGGCGATGGTCGCTATCTCACGCGGCGCGTTCCGGAAGACCGTTCCGATCGTCGCGGTACTGGCCGATGTCGGCGACGGACTGCCGCCGAAGTCGGATGTGAAATTTCACGGGGTCCGGGTCGGACTGGTGACCAGCGTGGGCCCCGCGTCCCGTCCCGACCTCAACGACGTCGAGATCCAGCTCAATTCGCACTACGCGCACTCGATTCCGCGAACCGTGACCGCGCGCGTGGTGCCCAGTAACGTCTTCGCGGTTCCCTCCATCCAATTGGTCGACAACGGCTCGGCGCCGGCGGTGTCGGCCCACGGGCGGATCGAGCAGGATCGCAGCCAATCCACGGTGCGACTGCAGACCTCGCTGGATCAATTGCGCCGGATCATCGGCGCGGTCGGCCGTGAGGGCACCGACACCACCGTCGGTATGCTGGCGACCCTGGCCCAGGCGACGGCGGGGCGCGGGAAATCCATCGAGGAATCGGGCGCGCAGCTGCGCGATATCGTCACCGAATTGAACAGGGTGGTCTCGATCCGGGACGCGCCGACCACCCTGGACGCGCTGTCGTCGGCACTGCGGAATGTGCGCGAGAGCGCTCCGGAACTGCTGGACACCCTGCACCACGCGGTGACCCCGATGCTGACCCTCGCGCAGCAGCGGCAGCAACTCACCGACCTGCTCACCGGCAGCCAGTCCACCCTGAGGACGGTCGGGGACGCGTTCGAGCACAACTCCGACCGGCTCATCGACATCACCACCCATATATCTCCGGCGCTGGACACCCTCGGCGACGGGGCCGCTCACTTCCCCCAGATGAGCAGTTCGATCATCCGTATGGCGACCAAGTTCGACCAGGCGTTCGACCCCAGGACCCAACACGTCACCGCCAAGGCCATTGTGCAGATCACCCCCAATCGGACCTTCGCCCGTGCCGACTGCCCGCGCTACGGAACTCTCGCCGGAGCCAGCTGCACCACTGCTCCGCTCAACCCGCCGCCACCGGCCCCGGTTCCGGCCGCACTGGCCCATCCGAAAGCCGATATCGGACCGGTCGGCAGTCCGCAAGAGCAGCAGCAGATCTCACGAATTCTCGGCGGTGATCCCAACGCTGCGGCCGATATCCTCTTCGGCCCGCTGGCGCGCGGTGCGCGCGTGTCCGTGACACCCGAGCCCGGTGGTGGACGATGAGTTACCGACGGTCACTGGTGGTTCTGATCGTCTTCGTAGTGGTATCCGTGCTGCTGTCGTGGACGGTGATCGTGACCCTGGAACGGGGTGTGAGCGGCGGGACCGACAAGTACTCGGCGATCTTCACCGATGTATCCGGACTGCGTGTGGGCGATGATGTGCGAATGGCCGGCGTCCGGGTGGGCCGGGTCGATTCGATCGGGCTCGACGGCGTCCAGGCCAAGGTGGGGTTCGAGCTGCAGCGCGATCAGACCGTCTTCGGCACCACCGTGGTGTCGGTGACCTATCAGAACCTCATCGGGCAGCGATATCTCGGCCTGTCCCGGGGGCAGCACGGTGACCCGGGTGTGCTGCGTCCGGGGGCGGTGATCCCGGTCGCCAATACCGAGCCCTCCTTCGATATCTCCAAGCTGCTCAACGGTTTCGAGCCGCTGTTCGGCACCCTGGATCGCACCGCCGTCGACAACATCACCGGCGCGTTGATCAAGGCGCTGCAGGGCGATCAGGGGTCGATCACCGCATTGGTCGCCGAGACCACCCAGCTCGCCGAATCCTTCGCCGGACCGGATCAGGTACTGGGACAGGTCATTACGAATCTCACCACGGCGGTGAACGATCTGGCCGCGCACAGCGGCAATCTGACCACGGTCATCGACAGCACCCGTGCCGTCTTCCAGGGCCTCGAACAGCGCAAGGCGGTGCTGCTGGCCTCGGTGGACCGGATCTCCGAGGTGGTCGGGCGAGTGGCCCGGATCGCCCAGGCCGACCAACCGGCGCTGCAGCAATTCATCACGCGGGAGCCAGGTTTCACCGAACACCTGCTGGACAACAAGTACAAGTTCGGGGTCATGGGCTTCAATCTGCCCGCAACGCTGAAGGGGTTGTCCCGGGCGACGCAGGCGGGCGGATATGTCGATGCCAGTGTCTGCGATGTGAGCATCTCGATGGTGCCCGGACTGGCTCCGCTGCTCCCGGAGATCGTCGACGCGCTGACTCCCGGTGGAGTCGCGCAACATACGGCCAGGTGCAGGTGATGTGTTATGAGGTGGCGTGAAAAGTTCGGGCGCGCAAAGGTCTTGGAGGATTACAACAAGGCCCTGCTGGGGGTCCTCGCGCTCGGAATTCTGGTGATCGTGGTCGTGGCCGCCCTGGTGATCAACTCGATGGATATCGGCGACCGGCGGGTGGACGCCGAATTCGCCCAGGCCGCTCAGCTCGGTTCGGGAGATCAGGTCACCGTCGCCGGGGTCCCGGTCGGTCATGTGACGTCGGTGCGGCTGTCCGGTGAGCATGTGGCGGTGTCGATGAGCATTCATCGCGACGTGCCGCTGGGGGCCGATACCAAGGCGGCGATCAAACTCACCACCCTGCTCGGTAACCGGTACGTCGAAATCGACCCCGCGGGCGGCGGATCGCTGCCCTCGGACCGGATTCCGCTGGCGCACACCGAGGTTCCCTACGATCTGGAATCCGCGCTGGCCGACGCCACCTCCACCTTCGAACAGGTGGACGCCGATCAGATGGCCAAATCGCTGACCGACCTGTCCGGGCAGCTCAACGGTTTGCCCCAGCTGATCCCCGCGGTGATGAACAATGTGAAGACACTGTCCGGAATCGTGGCCGAACGCCGCGGTCAGATCGGTGCACTGCTGCAGGCCACCGCGAAACTGACCGGTGTGCTGCGCGGCCAGCAGGCCAATCTCGGCGTCCTGTTCAACCAGGGCGGAGATATGTTGCGGGAGATCGTTTCTCGCAAACAGGCGATCGAATCCATGGTGGGCGCGACGACGAAACTGGTCGACAATCTGACACCGCTGGCGGTGGGCGATCAGCCCGAGATCCGGGAAATGCTCACCAATCTCAACGACATGACCGGGATGCTCAGCCGCAACGACGCGCTGCTGCGCAATATCCTGCAAATTCTGCCGGTGCCGTGGCGGTCGTGGGCCAATCTCACCGGGAACGGGCCGGAATTGGAGGCCAACGCGCCCAACGGTGCACTCGTCGACTCGTTCATGTGCGCGCTGGTCCGGCAGGTTCCCAGTTTCCATATGGCGCCGTATTCGCAGGAGTGCCGATGAGGGCGCGCATACCTCGGTCGGTGAAATGGGCGGTGGTCATTGCCATTGTGGTGATCGCGGGTGTGGCCAGTGTGCCGCTGTCACTGCTCGGGCACCAGAAGCTGTCGGTCACCGCCCAATTCACCGATGCCGCGGGCCTCTATCAGGGAAATCCCGTCGACGTTCTGGGCATCAAGGTCGGTAAGATCGACAGCGTCACCCAGAAGGGCGATTACGTCGAAGTCGCGATGACGATCGACGATTCGATTCGGATTCCGGCCGACGCCAAGGCCGTCACGGTCTCCGATTCGGTGCTGACCGATCGGCATATCGAATTCACGCCCGTGTACCGCCGGGGGCCGACGCTGCCCGACCACGCCGTCCTGGGACCGGACCGCACCCGCACCCCAGTCGAATTCGACAGTCTGCTCTCGACCGCCGACAAACTGTCCCGGTCACTCGGTGGTGACGGCCACGGTGGCGGGCCACTGGCCGGGCTGGTCGATGTCGGCGCCGCGACGACTCACAATAACGGGCCCGATATCAAGGCCGCGCTGGATGAATTGTCGAAGGCGCTGCGGACCGGCGGTGACGGCGGCGCGGCCACTCGCGACGCGGTCACCCGGATAGTGAACGATCTGAATGAATTGACCACAACCGCCGCCCAGAACGACCGCAAGGTCCGTGATTTCGGTTCTGCGGTCCATCAGATGAGCGATCTGCTCGCGGACCTCGATCTGGGATCGGGGCAGACCGGGGCGAAATTGAATCAAATTCTCGCCCAGGCTACGGATTTGATGCAGAAGCAGCGTGGGACGCTATCGTCCACGGCATCCAACGCCAATGTGATGGTGCGGAGTCTGGCCGACTACAAGAGCAATATCGGGCAATTCCTGGATCTGTTCCCGCTCGTCACCGATAACGCCTATCTGGCCATCGATCAGCAGGCCCGGGCCGGCCGGGTCCATGCCGATATTCCGCGGATCGCGCTGGACGGTCAGATGGTCAAAGAAGTATGCAATCTGCTGCAGCTCAAACAGCTCGGCTGTGCCACCGGAACCGTCTGGGACCAGAGCCCCGATTTCGGTGTGCTGGCCGTACTCTCCGGAATTGCGAGGGTGGCGAAGAAATGAATGTCTCGAGAGCTGTCGCCGCGATGGTCACCGCACTGTGTGCCATCCTTTTCGTTCCGGCGTGTTCGGTCGGGTTGGACCGGATGCCGCTGCCCGCGCCGTCGGTCGGATCCGCAGGCTATACGGTGACGGCAGCGTTCAGTAACGCGCTCAATCTGCCCACCAAGGCCAAAGTACGGATGTCGGGCGCGGACATCGGTGAGGTCACCGGTATGCGAGCTCGCGATTACGCCGCCGTGGTGACCATGCGGATCCGCTCGAATGCCAAGTTGCCGATCGGCACCACCGCCGAACTGCGCTCGGCGACTCCGATGGGCGATGTGTTCGTGGCCCTGACACCCCCGCCCGATCCCGGTCCCGGCCTACTTGGCGACGGCTCGCGGATCCCGCTCACCGCGACCTCGGACGCGGCGACGATCGAGGCCGTGCTGAGCCGGGCGGCGCTGCTGGTCAACGGCGGCGCGATCCGCGATCTGGCCAAGGTCGTCAACGGTCTCGGCGCCGAATTCGCCGGTCGCGGAGATAAATTGGGGCAGTTGATCGACGAGACCACCCGATTGGTGGGGACGTTGCAGCAGCGTTCGGACCAGATCGAAACGGCCGTTCGCGACACCGGGAGCCTGGCCGCGACCGTGGCGGCTCAGACCTCGACGGTGGATGCGGCGGTCGCGGCCGCGGCCCCGGCGTTGAATACGGTCGGCGACAACACCCAGAACATCGTCGAGGTCGCGAGCCGGCTGGACCGGATCGCGGCGCAGTTGCAGAAGTTCCCGTCGGTGAACGGGACCGGGCATCGCAGCCTGATCACCGATATGAACAATCTGGCCGCGGGTTTGAACACGGCTGCCGAACAGCCGGGCCTAGACTTGAATCAACTCAACCAGAGCATCGCCATCGTCTTCGACAGGGTCCTCCCAGCCACGGCTGCGGGAGGTGACAGCGTCGATATCGCCCAGCTGGCCATCGGAGCCGTGCCCGACCCCAACTTCCCCGGAAATCCGGATGCCAAGCTGCTGCCCGATATGACCGACTGGACGAACTTCGTGGGATCGCTGGCCTATATGCTGCATCGTCTCCACGACCGCGTGATCGGACCCGGGCGATGATCGCCGCCGCGAGCTATCTGTACCGGCATCGGCGGACGCTGTCCTGGATCGCGCTGCTGGCGGTCACCGCCCTCGGGCTGGTATATCTGGCTTTCGGTGTGCTGCAGTTCAATCCGGTGCGCTCGACCTACGAGATCCACGTCCGGCTCGCGGAATCCGGTGGGCTGCAACCTAATCGGGATGTCACGGTGCGCGGGGTGCGGGTCGGCACCGTGAAATCGGTGGATATCGCCGACGGTGGTGTGGTCGCGGTCGCCACTATCGACGGTTCGGTGAAGATCTCCACCGACAGCACGGTCCGCGTGGCAGCGCTCTCGCCCGCGGGTGAGCAATACCTGGATTTCGTCCCGGGTAGCCGGCACGGCCCCTATCTGGCACCTGGAGCGCATATCGGGCCCGACCACACCTCGAGTCCGGTCCCGCTGGCGCAGCTGCTCGGCGATATGAATGGCGCTGTCGTCCAACTCGATCCCGCGAAATTGGCCGCCATCGAACACGAACTCGGTGCCGGTCCGGCCGCGCCGCGCAAGCTCGCCGACATCATCGGCGGTGGCACCTTCCTGATCAACACCCTCGACTCGGTGCTGCCGCAGACGGTGAGCCTGGTGAACAACAGTCGCACCGTACTGTCCACCGTCCGCGACCTCGGGCCCGGATTGGCCATCACCA
>JAFMQT010000350.1 GCA_017354515.1 Nocardia sp.
CCCTTGTGGTTCCGCGTTTCTCGCCCTGACGGGACGGTTGCCGGGTCGGTCGCAGAGCTCGGGGAACCCGGATGCGGCCGGACACACCGGTCCCGGCAACCACGCCAGGGCGCTCCGCCGCTCGCCGATCTCCGCGCCAAACATCCGGATCGACGATCGAATACCGCGCGGCGGGATGAATCCGGGGCCGCCGCATGTTCGGATACCGATATGACGAGCGCTGATCTACTCGAGGACGCCTTCGGGCGAATCAAGGAGAACGTGCACGGGGCGGTCGCCGGACTCACCCAGAGTGAGCTGGCCGCCCGGCTGGATCCGGGTGCCAATTCCATCGCCTGGCTGATCTGGCATCTGACTCGGGTGCAGGACGACCACATCGCCGATGTCGCTGGGACCGAACAGGTTTGGACCAGCGGCGGATGGGCCCGCCGGTTCGATCTGCCCTTCGACGATGCGAGGATCGGCTTCGGTGACGGCCCGGGCGAGGTGGCGGCCCTGGCCGGCGCCCCCGCCGAACTGTTGCTGGGATACCACGACGCCGTCCACGAGCAGACGGTCGGCTACCTGCGCGGGCTCACCGATGCCGATCTGCCGCGTGTGGTCGACACCCACTGGGATCCGCCGGTCACCCTCGGTGTGCGGTTGATCAGCGTCGTCGACGACGATATCCAGCATTCCGGTCAGGCGGCGTTCGTTCGCGGTGTGCTCCTGCGCCGCAGCTGATCCTCGGTTACCGGTGTCGTAGGCTCGAACGGCAGAACACCACGAGGAGCCGACTGTGACGGTAACGCATCCCGACGAGCATCCCCGGATCACCGTTGGAGAGCTCCAGGCCGCCGAGCCCGACGCGTTCAGTACGACATTCGGCGACGTGGAGATCGTCGATGGTCTCGTGGTGCAGCTGACGGCACAGAGTGAGGCGCACAGCCGCGTTGTCCGCCGACTCGCGGCCGCTCTGGACGATGCTCGCGACCCTGCCGATCCGTGCCTGCGTGTCGGGTGCGACGTCGCCGTTCGTTTCGCTGATGCCGACGATCACCGAGCCGACCATCGGCTCAACGTCCGCTATCCCGACATCTTCGTCCGCGATTGCGAGCCGTACGACATCAATACCGTCCGAGACCATCTCGCGCTCGTTGTCGAAGTGGTCTCGAAAAGCACCGTAGACTCCGACACCGGCGAGAAACACAAGCTCTACGCGCGTGCCGGAATCCCCGCCTACCTCATCGTCCACTTCGACAAGAGCTGGGAAACCATCGACCGCATCGAGGAATACCGCCTCGACTGGTCCGGACTGCGTTACATGCCGCACTCGGTTCATCGCACCGCTTTGGTCCTCGACACTCCGGTAACGCTTGCAGTCACTTTCGACGCGCTGCACCGCCCGTGACAATGAACCGCCGCCGGCGATCTCGTTGCCGCGCTCACGCAGGTTCCGCATTCGCATCGGCGGGGGGTGAGGGTTCAACCCCGTTGAGTCCCGCTGTCCGGACAGTGGTTGGCAATCGTCGAGGGGGCGGGCAGGATGGGTGCGTGCTCGGGAAGTGGATGCAGCCGGTGGCGGCGGCGATGCTGGTGGCGGCGGTGGCGGGGTGTTCGAGTACCGCCGGCCACGATACCGGGGGGCGATCCTCCGATACCCCCAATTTCCTGGCGGGATGCGGGCCGCTCACCGATCAGGTGGTCGCGACGACCATCGGGGTGAACGCGGCGGTGCGTCAGCCGCCCCCGGCGAGTTGTCTGTGGACCGGCGCGGATCCGGCGGGGGAGGCGGTGAACGCGACCTACGCGTGGTCGCGGACCGACACTCTCGCGCACGAGTTGGAGGTCGCCACCCAGCACGGCTACCGGACCGAGAAGTTCGTGCAGCGCAAATTCGGGGGTTTCTACTGGCACGATCCGCGGGACGCGGGAAGTTGCGGGGTCAGTGCGGCCGATACCGGTGTGGTCACCTGGTGGGTTCACAATCTCAGCCGCGCCGCCCGCCCGGACGACCCGTGTGCGGCCGCGCTGGCGTTGATGCGCCAGACGCTGCTCATCGACGGCACCTAACCGTCGCCGGTTCGCACCGAGCCGGAAGTGACTGGGCACGAGAGTATTTCGTCCCGGACGTCGGGCTCGGTCATGGTGGGCGGCTACCCGGTATCCGGCGGGTCAAACGTCGGCGGTTCGGAGTCGATGATCGCGCGCGGGCACCGTTTCGGGCCGTGGGGCGGGGGTACGGCGACACCGTCCGATGACTTCGAGAGTCGACAGGCAGGAGCCGGAGTATGCGCGACGAATCCGATACCGACGATACGAAGCAGCGGCATCTGGACCGATACCGCCTCGACCGCGGCCGCGGTGAGATGACCACCCAGCAGGGCGTCCCGGTACACAACACCGATGATTCGGTCACGGCGGGCGAGCGGGGTCCGACTCTGCTCGAGGATTTCCATGCCCGCGAGAAGCTGACCCATTTCGACCACGAACGCATTCCCGAACGCGTGGTGCATGCCCGCGGCGCGGGCGCTTACGGCCATTTCCAGCCGTACGATGATTCGCTCGCCGAATTCACCGGCGCCGAATTCCTCACCGACCCCGGCAAGCGGACACCGGTATTCGTGCGGTTCTCCACGGTGGCCGGTTCGCGCGGTTCGGCCGATACGGTGCGCGATGTGCGTGGATTCGCCACGAAATTTTATACCGATCAGGGCAATTACGATCTGGTGGGCAATAATTTCCCGGTTTTCTTCATCCAGGACGGGATCAAGTTCCCGGATTTCGTGCATGCGGTGAAACCCGAGCCGCACAACGAGATTCCGCAGGCGGCGTCCGCACACGACACCCTGTGGGATTTCGTGTCGCTGCAGCCGGAGACGTTGCACGCGATCATGTGGCTGATGTCCGATCGCGCGCTGCCGCGCAGTTACCGGATGATGCAGGGTTTCGGGGTGCACACATTCCGGCTGGTGACACCGGCCGGCCGCGGTACGTTCGTGAAGTTCCATTGGACCCCGAAACTGGGTGTGCATTCGCTGCTGTGGGACGAATGCCAGCAGATCGCGGGCCGCGATCCCGATTTCCACCGCCGCGATCTGTGGGAGGCGATCGAATCCGGCGACTATCCCGAATGGGAGCTCGGCGTTCAGATCATCCCGGAAGAACGCGAGCACGAATTCGATTTCGATCTGCTCGACGCCACGAAACTCGTTCCCGAGGAACTGGTTCCGGTACGTCCGGTCGGGCGGATGGTGCTCGACCGCAATCCCGATAACTTCTTCGCCGAGACCGAGCAGGTCGCGTTCCACACCGCGAATCTGGTGCCCGGCATCGATGTCACCGATGATCCGCTGCTGCAGATGCGGAATTTCTCGTATCTGGATACGCAGCTGATCCGGCTCGGTGGCCCGAACTTCGCGCAGCTTCCGGTCAACCAGCCCGTTGCCGGGGTGCGTCACCATCAGCAGGACGGCTACGGGCAGCATACGGTCCCGGTCGGTCGGGCCGCCTACACCGAGAACAGTCTCGGCGGGGGCTGTCCGGCGATGAATGCGAACGGATTCCGGCACTACCCGCAGGAGCCGACCGGCCCCGCGGCCCGCCGACGTGCGGAAAGTTTCCGCGAATACTACCGGCAGCCGCGCATGTTCTGGCGCAGTATGTCGCGGCCGGAGGCCGATCACATCGTGGACGCGTTCGCCTTCGAACTGGGCAAGGTCGAGTCCGTGCCGATTCGCGAGCGGGTGCTCGAACAGCTGGTTCGCATCGATCCGCAACTGGCGGTGCGGGTGGGCGAGCGGCTGGGTTTGTCGCCGTCGGCCTCCGATCACGACGTCGAGGACACCCTGGTCTCGCCCGCGCTGTCGCAGGCCGGCACCGGCTCCGACACCGTCGCCACCCGCAAGGTCGCGATCCTGGCCACCGACGGCGTCGACGCCGAGGGCCTCGAGCGGGCCCGCTCACTGCTGGCCGCGCGCGGAGTGGCCGCCGAGGTGGTCGGCCCACACAACGGGCAGATCAGTGGCCGCCACCGGGACACGGTCACCGTGGACAGGTCATTGCCGACGGTGTCCTCGGTGATCTACGACGCGGTACTGGTCGCCGGTGGCAGCGAGGCGGCCTCGGAGCTGACCTACGACGGCGCCGCCGTACATTTCGCGCGGGAGGCGTTCAAGCACTGTAAACCGTTGGCCGCGTTCGGATCCGGGGTCGCGGTACTCGGCGCGGCGGGGATCGCTGCCGAGATTCCCGCGCACCGTGAGGTCAGTGACGACAACGGCGTCGTGGTGACCGCCGGCGGCGAAGGTGAGCTCTCGGAGCGGTTCATCGATACCTTCGCCGCGATCCTGGCCGGTCACCGGGTGTGGAAGCGCGACACCGTCGCGGTGCCGGCCTGACCCGCTCGCCCCGAACTCGTGGAAGGAGCCATGTCATGACACTCGTACCCAACAGCGCCGGTGAGAGCAGGCCGCCGCTGACCGCGCTCGCACTGGTGTGCACGCTGAAGGATTCGCCGGAGCGCTCGAGCAGTGAACTGCTGTCCCAGCAGGTGCTCGATGAACTCGAACTCGAGGGGGTGAGCGGAAAACTGGTGCGCGTCAGCGATTTCGATGTCCATCCGGGGGTGGGTACCGATGAGGGTGAAGGCGATCAGTGGCCCGGGATCCGCGATCGGGTCGCCGGGGCCGACATTCTGGTCCTGGGCACGCCGATCTGGCTGGGGCATATGTCGTCGGTGGCGCAGCGGACCCTCGAACGCCTGAACGCGGAGATGTCGGTCACCGATGAGCGCGAGCGCCCGGTGATGCTCGGGAAGGTGGCGGTCGCGGCGGTGGTGGGCAACGAGGACGGTGCGCACAAGGTCAGCGCCGACCTGTTCCAGGGGCTGGACGATATCGGTTTCTCGATTCCCGCGCAGGGCGTGACGTACTGGACGGGTGAGGCGATGGGCTCCACCGACTATCGGGATCTCGATACCGTTCCCGATTCGGTCGAGTCGACCACGGCGGCGGTGGCGCGCAATGCCGCACATCTGGCGCGACTGCTGGCGATGGAACCGTATCCGCCGTATGCGTAACGGTCGCGAACGACAATGCCGACCATAGACAATGCCGACCATAAGAGATGCCGGATGGGGTTTTCCCATCCGGCATCGATTTTTCTCGGTCATCGACCGCTGTGGCTGTGCTCACCACCCTTGATCTTGGCTTCGGTCGACTGTTCTTCGGCGCCGCGGCGCCCGGCCCGGCGCGGGTCGGCGGAGTTGGGTTCACCGAAGCTGCCGGTGCTGGCCTGACCGCCCTTACGCGCCTGTTCCTCGGTGTCGGAACGGTTTCCGAACTGTCCGGGGTTCTTGGGATCAGCCATGATGG
>JAFMQT010000077.1 GCA_017354515.1 Nocardia sp.
GCCGCCCAGCGCGCGGCGGCCGAGCGTGCCGACGCGCCCGAGTCCGCCGAGTCCGGTGACAAGCCCGCCGCCGATAAGGGCGAGACCGGCACATCCGATGCCGACGCAGAGTCCGGCACCGAATGGGATGAGGACAACTCCCGCGACGATCAGGACGACGGTGGCCGTTCCCGGCGCCGGCGCCGGGGCCGCCGTGGTCGCGGCCGGGGCCGGGGTGAGCAGCAGGCCGAGCAGGACAACGACGAGGACTCCGATGACGAGTCCGCCTCCCGCACCGAAACCACCGACGGCAGCACCGACTCGGGCGATCAAACCGGCGCGGACTCCGATGAGGAGTCCTCCGGCGGTCCGGAAGGATCCACCCGTCGACGTCGTCGCCGACGCCGCCGCAAGTCCGGCGACGAGGGCGGCGAATCCGCCTCGGCCGAGGACGATCCGCCGAATACCGTTGTGCACGAGCGTGAACCGCGCAACAAGCGCCGCGTGTCCGATGAGGTGCAGGGCATCAGCGGTTCCACCCGGCTGGAGGCCAAACGGCAGCGCCGCCGGGACGGCCGGGAGGCCGGTCGTCGCCGCCCGCCGATCCTGACCGAATCGGAATTCCTGGCGCGCCGTGAGGCTGTGGACCGGGTCATGGTGGTGCGGGAGAAGACCTTCCCGGCCGGTGAGCACGCACATGCCGGAACCACCACGCAGGTAGCGGTGCTCGAGGACAACATCCTCGTCGAGCATTTCGTCACCAACACCGGAACCGCGTCCATGGTCGGCAACGTCTATCTGGGCAAGGTGCAGAATGTGCTGCCCAGTATGGAGGCGGCGTTCGTCGATATCGGCCGTGGTCGCAACGGTGTGCTCTACGCCGGTGAGGTGAACTGGGAGGCCGCCGGGCTCGGTGGTAAGGAACGCAAGATCGAGCAGGCGCTCAAACCGGGCGCCACCGTGCTGGTGCAGGTCAGCAAGGATCCGGTCGGGCACAAGGGCGCCCGCCTGACCACGCAGATCTCCCTCGCCGGCCGTTTCCTGGTCTATGTCCCCGGCGGAACCTCGACCGGGATCAGCCGCAAACTGCCCGATACCGAACGCAAACGGCTCAAGGAGATCCTGCGCGAGATCGTCCCGCAGGACGCCGGGGTGATCATCCGCACCGCCTCCGAGGGTGTGAGCGAGAGCGAACTCGCCCGCGATGTCGAACGGTTGCAGGCCACTTGGCAGACTATCGAAAAGCAGGCCGAGAACGGCTCGGGCGCGCCGAAAACCCTGTACGAGGAGCCCGATCTCCTGGTCAAGGTCGTGCGTGACCTGTTCAACGAGGACTTCTCGAAACTGGTCATCGAAGGCGATCGGGCCTGGACGACGGTGGAGAACTACGTCCGCACCGTCGCCCCGGACATGTTGTCGCGGGTCGAGCGCTTCGAGAACAACGGCGTGGACGTCTTCGGCAGCCTGCGCATCGACGAACAGCTCGCGAAGGCTCTCGATCGCAAGGTGTGGTTGCCTTCGGGCGGCACCCTGGTCATCGACCGCACCGAGGCGATGACGGTGATCGACGTCAACACCGGCAAATTCACCGGCTCCGGCGGCAGCAACCTGGAGGAGACGGTCACCCGCAACAACCTGGAGGCCGCCGAGGAGATCGTGCGGCAGATGCGGTTACGCGATATCGGCGGCATGATCGTCGTCGACTTCATCGATATGGTGCTCGAATCCAACCGCGATCTGGTGCTGCGACGCCTGACCGAGGCACTCGGCCGCGATCGCACCCGCCATCAGGTCTCCGAGGTGACCTCACTGGGCCTGGTTCAGATGACCCGCAAGAAGCTGGGCACCGGACTGGTGGAAGCCTTCTCCACCACCTGTGAGCACTGCCACGGCCGCGGCATCATGGTGTACGACTACCCGGTGGAAACCGCGGCCGCCGAGGAGAACACCTCGCGGCGTGAGGGTCGCCGGCGGCGCAATAAGGACAAAGACAAGGACCGGGAGAAGGACAAGCAGTCCCAGGCCGCCGTCGTCGCCGAACCGGACGAGTCCCATCACGAGGAGGATGCGGCCGCGAAGCGGGCCCATCCGGTCGCTTTGGCGATGGCCGCCCATCACTCCGACGAGGAGCATGAGGTCGAGCCGGCGATCACCGTGGCGGCCGCCGTGGCCGAAACGACGGACGAGCGGCATGCCACCGAGTCCGGTGCCGTCGCGCCGGCGGTCGAGCCTCGGGATACCGAATCCGATTCCGCCGCAGCCGAATCCGTGGTCGATCACGCGGCGAATGTGGTCGATGCGTCCCCGGCGGCCGCGCCCACGGCGGCGCAGGCTCCTGCCCGCCGAGGCCGTCGCCGTGTCGCGCGGACGACCGCCGTGTCCACCGACAGCGAGCCCGCGGTGTTCGTCCTGAACGAGAGCGATCAGGACAGTGCCCCGAAGTTCAAGTTCGACGAGATGGAAGCGCCGGTGGTGACACCGCGGCCCCGGGCCCGCCGGCGTAGTGCCGGACGATCGGCCGGCGCCCCGGAGGGATCGGACTGACCTGCGGGTAGTCGCGACCGATGCCCCGTCCGGATTCCGGGCGGGGCGTCGTCATAGCGAGCCGAGGGTCACCGCGGCCCGGTTTGGTTCCCGGCACGGCGGTCCTGTAGCCTTGGACAGTCGCTGCCCGAGGTGACAGTTGTGTTCGCATGTAACTGTGTTCGCATGTGACGCCGCGCTGTCATGAGATTCGGCTCGTATGAGCCATCCGGTGCGGAACGTGGTACCGAGGCGGCGGTGACTATCAGACCAGTCATAACGGCGGTTTCCGGTGTCCACCGGCAGGCGGCCGGATGAGCAGAGTGCGCAGCACTAGTTGAGGAAAGAGGGCAGCCGACCGATGGCAACGTACGCGATCGTCAAGACCGGCGGAAAGCAGTACAAGGTCGCGGTCGGTGACCTGGTGAAGGTCGAGAAGATCGAGGGTGATCCGGGCACGGCCGTCGCGCTGTCGCCGGTGCTTGTGGTGAACGGCGCCGAGCTGACTACCGATGCCGACAAGCTGGCCAAGGTCTCGGTGTCCGCCGAGGTGGTCGAGCAGACCAAGGGCCCGAAGATCCGGATCCACAAGTTCAAGAACAAGACCGGCTACCACAAGCGTCAGGGCCACCGTCAGAAGCTGACGGTCCTGAAGGTCACCGGCATCAAGTAAGCGGCCAGTCAAGTCAGCGGGGTATGCGCCCCAACACGAGGAGTCTCGAGCAATGGCACATAAGAAGGGTGCGTCCAGTTCTCGCAACGGTCGCGATTCCAATTCCAAGCGGCTGGGCGTGAAGCGCTTCGGCGGCGAGGCCGTGAAGGCCGGTGAGATCCTGGTTCGCCAGCGCGGCACCCACTTCCACCCCGGTGTGAATGTCGGCCGTGGCGGCGACGACACGCTGTTCGCCTTGGAGTCGGGCGCGGTCCAGTTCGGTTCCAAGCGGGGCCGCAAGACCGTCAACATCGTGGTTCCGGAGCCGGTGCAGGCCTGAGCCGGAGCCGTCTCCACATATTTTTCCGCAGCGGGCCAGGGTTCAACCAAACCCTGGCCCGTTCGCCGTCTCGGGAGGCTCACCACCACCGTCCATCGAATACAGGGGTCCAGCAGCCATGTCCAAGTTCATCGATCGTGTGGTGCTGCACGTTCGCGCCGGTAAGGGTGGGCACGGATGTGCCTCCGTCCATCGGGAGAAGTTCAAGCCCCTCGGCGGTCCGGACGGTGGTAACGGCGGCAACGGTGGGGATGTGATCCTCGAGGTCGACCCGAACGTCCATACCCTGCTGGACTTCCACTTCCGCCCGCACGCCAAAGGTGGTAACGGCAAACCGGGTGAGGGCGGTAACCGGGACGGTAAACAGGGCTCGGAACTGCTGCTGAAGGTTCCCGACGGGACCGTGGTGATCGATTCCGACGGGGAGATCGTCGCCGATCTGGTCGGCTCCGGAACCCGGTTCATCGCCGCGCGCGGGGGCCGCGGCGGTCTCGGTAACGCGGCATTGGTGTCGCGGGCGCGTAAGGCTCCCGGGTTCGCGCTGCTCGGCGAGGAGGGCCAGGAGCGCGATCTGGTTCTCGAGCTGAAGTCGGTGGCCGATGTCGGGCTGGTCGGCTTCCCGTCGGCCGGGAAATCCTCGCTGGTGTCGGTGCTGTCCTCGGCCAAACCGAAGATCGCCGATTACCCGTTCACCACGTTGGTGCCCAATCTGGGCGTGGTGTCCAGCGGCGAGACCACCTTCACGATCGCCGATGTGCCGGGCCTCATCCCGGGCGCCAGTGCCGGGCGCGGCCTGGGGCTGGACTTCCTGCGGCACCTCGAGCGCTGCGCGGTGCTGGCGCATGTGGTCGACTGCGCGACCCTGGAACCCGGCCGGGACCCGGTCTCCGATGTCGACGCACTGGAGGCCGAACTCGCCGCCTACCAACCGGCCCTGCGGGCCGATGCCGGACTCGGCGACCTCGCCGACCGTCCGCGGGTGGTCATTCTGAACAAGGCCGATGTGCCCGATGCCGCCGAACTGGCCGAGATGGTCACCGCCGATTTCACCGAGCGCGGCTGGCCGGTGTTCACGATCTCCGCGGTGAGCCGGGAAGGCCTGCGCCCGTTGACCTTCGCGCTGGCCGAGTTGGTGCGGCGCTATCGCGACGAACACCCCAAGACCGAGCCCAAGCGTCCGGTGATCCGGCCCGTGCTGGCCGGCGAGACCGGGTTCACTGTGCGGCGCGATCCGGATGTGGCCGGCGGATTCATCGTCAGCGGTGACCGTCCCGAACGTTGGGTCCGCCAAACCCAATTCGACAATGACGAGGCGGTCGGCTATTTGGCCGATCGGCTGGCACGCCTGGGCGTCGAAGAGGAGTTGGTGCGCCTGGGCGCCGAACCGGGCGCCGAGGTCACCATCGGCGATGTGAGTTTCGAATGGGAACCGCAGATTTCGGCCGGAATCGATATGGTGATGACCGGTCGCGGCACCGACCCTCGTCTGGATCAGACCGAGCGGATCTCCGCCGCCGAACGCAAACACGCCTCCCGGGTGCGTCGTGGCCTGGTCTCCGACGACGAGGACGGCTCGTAGCGGCCGTCGCCTCGAGTGAGTGAGTGTTGTTGTGGCACAGCAGGATGGTGATCGGATATCGACTCGCGAGACGGTCCGGGCCGCACGGAGTGTGGTCGTCAAGATCGGGTCGTCGGCGCTGACCAGTCTGCGCGGCGGTCTCGATATCGACCGTCTGGATCGGCTCGCCGATGCGATCGAGGCGCGGATGCGCCGTGGATCGGATGTGGTCGTGGTGTCCTCGGGGGCGATCGGAGCCGGTATCGCACCGCTCGGATTATCTTCTCGGCCACGGGATCTGGCGACCAAGCAGGCCGCGGCCAGTGTCGGCCAGCTGGCGCTGGCGCATGCCTGGGGGACCTCGTTCGCGCGCTATGACCGCGTCGTCGGGCAAGTGTTGTTGACCGCCGGGGATTTCGCGCGCCGGGAGCATCACCGTAATGCGCAGCGCACGCTGGACCGGCTGCGCGCGCTGCACGCGGTCGCCGTGGTCAACGAGAACGACACCATCGCCACCGACGAAATCCGCTTCGGCGACAACGACCGGCTGGCCGCGCTGGTCGCCCATCTGGTCGGTGCGGAAGCGCTGGTGCTGCTGTCGGATGTCGACGGGCTCTACGACGGCGATCCGCGCCGGGGGGACGCGAATTTCATTCCGGAGGTGCGCGGCAGCGCTGATCTGGACGGTGTGATCGCCGGCAGCGGCGGTGCGCTGGGTACCGGCGGTATGGCCTCGAAACTGTCGGCCGCGCGGCTGGCCGCCGATGCCGGGGTTCCGGTGCTGCTGGCCGCGGCCTCCGATGCGGCTGCCGCGCTATCGGACGCGGACGTCGGAACGGCCTTCGCGGCCCGCCCGGCGAGAATGTCCGCGCGCAAATTCTGGGTCCGGCACGCGGCGGACAGTCACGGTGGTATCCAGGTGGATGCGGGTGCGGTGCGGGCCGTGGCCGGCTGCCGTCGATCCCTGCTCGCGGCGGGCATCACGGGCATCACGGGCCGGTTCCACGGTGGTGATGTGGTCGATCTGATCGCCCCCGACGGCACCATCGTCGCGCGGGGCGTCGTCGAATACGACAGTGCCGAACTGGAATCCATGGTCGGGCGGTCCACCACCGATCTGCCCGAGGGGATGCGGCGTCCGGTCATCCACGCCGACGACCTGGTCACAGTGTGAGCCGAGTGGCGCACCGCGGTCAGTGCGGTGGGGAGACTCCCGGCTGGCCCGGATCACGGGTCGTGGTGTCGGGCACCGGGCCGGTGACGCCCGGCTGCCCGTCCTGATCGCCGAGAGGCGGCCCGGCCGGAGCCGGATTCGACGGAGCGGGGGCGGGTGATTCCGGAGGAGCGGGCTGTTGCGAAGTGGGAGGTTCCGGTGAGCTCGGTGCGGGCTCGGGAGTCGGCGCCGGGTGCTTATGCGATGGCGGATTGTACTGCGCTGGGGGAGTGTGCTTCTCGGGCTCGCTCCGGTGCGGGGGCTGTGTGTGTGCGGGCGCCGGTGTGTGCGCGCCGGGATCGCGGTACGCGGGCAGCGCCGGAACCCCGGTTCCGGCAGCGGAATAGGCGGGTTTGTAGATCGTGTTCATCGCCATGACCGCCTCCTGGCGCAGCACCTCCCGCACGATCTGGGCGTCGATCACATGCGCGGCTCCCAGTGCCCGGGCGATCGCCCCCACGGGCCCGGTATCCCCGGGCGGCGCGACCGCGATCTTGACGGTTTCGGCGGCGGCCGATACGGCGCCCAGCCGGGCGCCGACCTCACCGAATACCTCGGCCAAGTCGGCGAGTGCGGCGGCGAAGCTGTGCACGCTGTCGGCGGCCGCATCGGCCGCGGCGCCGCGCCATCCGGCCTGGTCCATGGTGAGTTCGGTGCCCGAACGCGTGATCGGAATCGATCCGGTCAGCGTCGCGGCGCCCTCCAGCCAGGTCAGCGAGGCCCGCAGAATTTCGGCGGGGTCGATGCGCTGAGTTCCGGCGTAGATCTTCTCATGTGGCATGGATTCGAAATGTTCCATGGCACTGATGTATTCGGGATCGGTAGGTCCCGGGTGCGCGGTCTCGCTCATCGAGCGACCTGGGTCGATGTCGCGCGCAGGGCGGCGGCATTGGCCGAATCGGCCTCCTCGTACAGTCCGGCGCTGATCAGGAACGCTTCCTTCATGCGGTACGCGGAGGCGATGTACTGGTCGAGCAGTTGTGCGGCATCGCGGGCCTTGCGGCCGAATCCGGCCTGCAACTGTTCGGCGGAGAAGAATCCACCGAAGCCGGTCAGGTGGGCGGCGTCGACCAGGCGCTGCTGCAGATCTCGTAACCGATCGGCCTGCTGCTGATAGGTTTGCGCGCAGGCGCGGGCGGCGGCCGGATCGAAGGTGACGGTCCTGTCGTGTGCGGTCCGCAGGAACCGGGAGATATCGGCCTGGCTGGTCTCAATCGTCATTCGCACCCCTGAGATCGGTCGGTCCGTCCAGGGTAATCGCTCTGTCCAAGTCCGGCCGGTCTGATTTGTCCCGACCGGTCGGTGGGTGGGTCAGCGGGGGATGCGTTTGTGGAGATGTTCGGCGATCTGCCGGCGGTTGGCGGGGGTGATGTACACCTCCTCGCCGGCGCGCAGCAGGTAGCGTCCGTCGTCGGCGACGTCGATCCACGTGTAGTACAGCGTGGGTGCGGGAGTGGGCTGGTCCAGCCCGGCCTCGATCCGGATATGCCCCTCGGCCGTATGGCGTTTCGACAACAGCCGCCGAATGCGGTGCGGCGCCGGGCCCGGCCGCGGCTCGTTCTCATCGCGGACCGCGGCGCTGCGCGCCGAGTGCGCGGGGTGCCTTCCGGCCGGGCAGTCGGGCAGCAGGGCTGCGATCCGGGCACCGAGTTTGGCGGTGTGGCCGATGGATATCGTGATCCGACCGCCGAAATCCGGTGTGCGTCCGGGTTTTTGCACGGCCAGCACGGCGTGGTCGTAGATGACCGCGCCGAGGGCGCGGATCTCGTCCCCGGGTGTGTGCGGGCCGCCGATCAACGCCACCCGCGTGCGTGGCGCGGCCAGAATGCGCAAGCAGGCAGTCAGGTCCGCATCCTGTCCCAGCGGCATGCGCGCTTCGAGTTGCGCGCGCAGACTCCTTGCCTCATGCTCCGTACCGGGAGTCTCGAGTACGCGCAGCGGGAACGGATAGCGGTCGAGATCGGTCTCGCGCCAGATATGAGCGAACTCGTCGGGTGTGAAAGACCAACTCACGCCGACTCGCATCCTTCATATTCGACCGATACTCGAAGTCAGGGTAACGGTGCGGCGCGGGTTAGGCCAGAGGACCGGAATATGATGTGCCAGAAGACTAGTCTTCGCTCGCGAGGGCCTGTCTGAGGGTGATGCGTCCGTGCGTTTGCATCAGCGACCGGCGGTAGACGATCTCCGCGGTGACCACGATGGCGCAGGCCGTGACGAATGTGATGAGCAACGACAGCATCGGCTCCCACCACGCGGCGGAGCCAGCTGCCATGCGGGCCGGCATCACCACCACCGAGGCGATCGGAACATACGAGGCGACGGTGCGTGCCACCCCCGACAGGAACATGCCGCCGAACAGGACGATCACCAGGATCGTGGTCAACGGCATCGAGGTCGATTGCAGATCCTCGGTGCGCGAGGCCAGGGCGCCCGCGACCGCCCACAGACTGGCCAGCGCCAGGAATCCGACGAGGAAGAACACGATGAACCATCCGGCGGCGCCGACGATCCGGGTGATGTCGCCGCCGTGCCCGGACACATTCAATCCGATCAGCCCGGCCGCGACGAACAACACCAGCTGTGCGAGCGCGAGCGCGGTATTGCCCGCCACCTTCCCGATCAGCAACTGCCGCACCGGAATCGCGCTCGCGAGAATCTCCACGATCCGGTTCTGCTTCTCCGCCACCACACTCTGCGCGATGGACATGCCGAACAGCAGCGACGACATGTAGAACAGCAGGCCGAAGACGTAGGCGACGACCTTCGCCAATCCCGAATCCTTGGTAGCCGGCCCGAGCAGGTCGTAGGTCACCGCACCGCCACTACGCAACTGCTCGATGGTGGTGCCCGCCGCGGCGGCATTGCGCTGCATGGCCAGTTGCGCGGCGGCGGTGCCGACAGCGGTGTCCAGATCGTTGTTCCGGCTGGATTTGCCGATCAGGCGCCACCCGGTGGGCGGGTCCGGTACGAGCCCGGCATCGGCGGAGCCCGAGCGAACGGCCTGCTCTACCGCCGCGATATCGGTCGCGGGGTGTGCGGTCATCCGGGTCTTGGCGTCCTTGGCCGCGGCAATGTGGTCGGCGGCCGCGACCAGCTGCTGGGCGTCCTGGCCGGTGACGGCGATCTTCATGGTGTCGGTATGCGATCCCACGATCGTGCTCACCGCGAGCGAGAGCGCGATCGCGGCAATGGTGAACACCGTGGACATGATGAAGTTGCGGTCGCGGACCTTCACCGCGATCTCCCGCCGCGCGACGATCGACCACGGTCCGCCCGGTCCGCCTGGTGCGTGGCGGTTGCTCACGCGGTGTCTATCTGTGCGTTAGCGGGGGGCGCTGCGTGGTGACGCTTCGCTACCGCCTTCGCGCCCCGACCCGCTCACGCGACCACCTCCCGGTAGATCTCGGCCACCGATGAGCGCACCTCGGCCAGTTCCCGTACGGAACCGAATTCCAGTGCCCGCGTCAGCAGTTCGTCGGTACTCATCCCGTTCAGTTCCACCAGCGCGGTGGTGCCGTTGGATTCGACCACCGTCAATCCGGGCAACTCGCTCAGCCACGCGGGCGGGCGATCGCATACGAGCCGATGTCGTAGCGGCCGTGCGGCGGCCAGTTCCGCGGTCGTTCCCCGCGCGACCACGGCACCCGCGGCGAGGATCACCAGCCGATCGCACAGCCGGGCGACCAGATCGAGTTGGTGGGAGGAGAACAAGATCGGAACCCCTTCGGCCGCATACTCATCCAGCAGCGCGGCCATCGAGTCGGTAGCCACCGGATCCAGTCCCGAGAAGGGCTCGTCCAGCACCAGCAGCTGCGGCTCGGACACCACGGCGGCCGCGATCTGCACCCGCTGCTGATTGCCCAGCGACAGCGACTCCAGTTTGTCCTTGGCCCGTTCACCGAGCTCGAATCGCTCCAGCAGTTCCACCGCTCGCGCCCGGGCCGCCACCGCGCTCACTCCCCGCAGGCGCGCCAGATACACCAGTTGATCCAGTACCGGCTGCTTGGGATAGAGTCCGCGCTCCTCGGGCATGTACCCGAACGCGCGTCGATCCGCCGCGGTGACCGGGTTGCCGTTCCATCGGACCTCGCCCCCGTGCGCCGCCAGCACACCCATGATCATCCGCATGGCGGTGGTCTTGCCCGCCCCGTTGGCTCCGACGAACCCCGTCATCCCCCCGCCGGGGACCGTGAACGTGACATCGTCCACCGCGACCTTGTCCCCGAAACGGCGCACCAGGTGAGCCACCTCGAGCATCGAACCTCCCCACCGTCATGCGCAGGATCCGCCCGGGTGCCCGGATCCGCCCGGCTGTGCCCAGAGCTCCGCCCGGCTGTGCCTTGAACTCCGCCCGCTAGCGTACGACACGGTGCATGCGACGACCATGGCTCGGCGTACCGCGAGTCATCCCGGCCGAAGGGCACCGGTGGGCCATCGGAAGGGCAGTGACCGGAACACGCGAGGCGCGCACTCTTGAGTTAGCACCCGGCGTCGCAGGATTGCCCCCTTTCGGATCGGCGGCGCACCGGATCCGGTGTGGCCCGCCCTGGCCGCACCGGGCTCGCGATCCGGTCTCCGCACGTGGCGTCGGGTGCCACCAACGACTCACCGGAGGTCCCGATGGCTACCGCATCGCAGCCGATCGGCCGCGTCGCGCGAATGGCACCCGGTGGGCTGCGCGGCAGTAGGTCAGCCGTGGTGGGCCGGGGCGCCGTGGGGACGGGCGCCCCGGACACGCGGGCCGGCCTGTACCCGCAGTGCCCGGACGCCGATGAACTGCTCTCGGCCTGCTGCGGCCACCTCGGTGACGATTTCGGCGATCATCCGGTTACCCGGTGCGCACATCACCTTGCCGAACTGCACGCCATCCGCCGCACATCACCCATGCGGGTCGCCGAGATAGATTGCCGCCGCAGGGAACTCATCGTCACCATCGATCAGTGGGTGGGTATGCGGCCGGCCTCGGCGCGTGGCTGCTCGTTCGGCGCGATGGTTGATACGCTGGCGGCCGCCCAGGTGCGCGCCACCCTGCTGTTGCACGCAGCCGACTCCCGTGACGAACGAGTGCGCGCCGCATGGCTTCTGGTCGGTTCACTCGCCGATGACTGGGACGGGCTGATCACCCGGATCGGAGCCGGCCCACTGCCCGGGCGCCGCTTCGGCTGACGCCGATACTCGCGATTGGCACCCGGCGCGGCCATTCCTGGCAGTGCGACCGGTGAATTCACAGCTAATTCGCAGTCGGTTAACGTGTGGTGTGCGGCGACGAGCGACGCACTCGCTGCGATACTGCGAACAACCGAGGCCACGGCCCGGTCGTGACCGACGGGAGATGTGATGCGGAGCAAGGCGTTAGCGCCGATCGCGGCGCTGTTCATGATGGTGTCGGGCGTGGTCACGGCGGCGGCCGAGCCCACCGCGCGGCCAGTGGATCTACCGGTGAACCTGCCGGTCAATCCACGTACGTCATTCGCTGTCGTCTCGGTGGTGCCCGGGGTCAGCACCGCGACACCCAATGCTGACGAGCCGCGGCCGGCGCTGTCGATCATCAAGCTGTACCTGGTCGATTTCGCGCTCCGCCACGGCGACGGCTCACCCGGTGACAAGGCCCTGGCACAGAGCGCGATCCAGTTGTCGGACAACAATGCCGCGAACGCGCTGGACAATAAGTATCCGCAGGCCATCGGTGCCACCGCCGGTGAATTCCACCTGACCCACACCTGGCGCGCGGGCTTCTGGGGCAATTCGACCACCAGCGCCCGCGACACTGCGTCCTTCCTGAGCGCCAAGGAAATCACCGATCCCGGCTCCCCGATTCTGGGCTGGATGGCCACCGCCGCCCCCGTCGCCGCCGACGGCACCGCGCAGAACTGGGGCACCGCCCACATTCCCGCCATGATGGGCACCAAATGGGGCTGGGCCGATGACCGGGTATCGCTGGTCGCCTCGGCGTCTTTCGGTCCCGGATTCGCCACCGCCGCCTTCACCAACGGCGGACCCGGCGACGAGAACGCCGATCTGGCCGCTTTCAGTTTGCATTAGACCGAAAGCGTCGACCGGTCAGGCGGTCGGAACCACGCCGTGCGGCCGAATCAGGGGAAGGTCGTTGTAGGTGGCGATGCCGGGTTCGGCATCGACGACCGCGGAGATGGCGTTGAGCACCGGCATGGCGGTCATGATGTGGCCGAGGGTCATGAAGTCGGCCATGGTCTCGGCCTGGAAATCCGGCGGCGGCAGGAAGCTGACGATGTTCTTGACCGTCGGGCGACCTTCGACCTGCAGAACCCAGCCGTCCTGATCGATCTTCCAATCGGGTTCCAGGGTTTGGCCTTTGCGCCAGCGGACGGTCAGCTCGACGACGGTCCGGTCACCGATGATGCCCTTCCAGCTCGCGAAAACACCTGCGACGCAACCGGCTCCGATGGTCCACGAGCCGAGGTCGAGATCGGCTGTGGTCTGGGCGAATTCGGCATCGCAGCGGACCTCGTCGAGTTCCACCCCGAGGGAGTCGGCGATCATCCGGACCGCCTCGCCGAAGACCCCGGTGCCCTGTGCGGCCATCGCGGGCAGATCGGGGTCGGCGATGGGACGGCCGAACCCCACCGGCCGTTCGGTGTCGGGGGAGTCGTAGAAGGTGGTGTCGGCGG
>JAFMQT010000351.1 GCA_017354515.1 Nocardia sp.
GGCTGGTTCTACAACCTGCATGTGCTGTCCACCGCGCTGTTCGATCGGCCGGCGTTCAAATCCGTTGTCGCGCACGGCATCGTGCTGGGCGACGACGGTATGAAGATGAGCAAGTCCAAGGGCAACTACCCGAATGTGAACGAGGTCTTCGACCGCGACGGCTCCGATGCCATGCGCTGGTTCCTGATGAGTTCACCGGTGCTGCGCGGCGGCAACCTCATCGTCACCGAACGCGGAATCCGCGAGGGGGTCGGCCATGCGCTGCGACCGCTGTGGAACGCGTGGACCTTCCTGCAGCTGTACGCCTCGAAACCCGGTGTGTGGCGCACGGATTCGCCGCATGTGCTGGACCGCTACATCCTGGCGAAACTGGCCTCGGCGCGCGGTGTGATGACCGCGGCGCTCGAGGTCTACGACATCGCCACCGCCTGCGACGAACTGCGCTCGTTCGCCGACGCGCTCACCAATTGGTATGTGCGCCGGTCGCGTTCGCGGTTCTGGGAGGAGGACCGCGACGGGATCGACACCCTGCACACGGTGCTGGAGGTGACCACCCGGTTGGCGGCGCCGCTGCTGCCGCTGATCTCCGAGGTGATCTGGCGGGGTCTGACCGGCGAGCGGTCGGTGCACCTGGCCGATTGGCCCGAGCCCGGTGAACTGCCCGCCGACGCCGAACTGGTGTCGGCGATGGACGAGGTCCGCGATGTGTGCTCGACCGTGCTGAGCCTGCGGAAGGCGCGCAATCTGCGAGTCCGGCTGCCGCTGTCGCGGGTCACCATCGCCGCGCCCGACGCCGAGCGGTTGCGCCCGTACACCGATCTGGTCGCCGATGAGGTCAATGTCAAGGCGGTGGATCTGACCAGCGATGTGGCCACGCACGGGCGCTTCGAATTGGCCGTCAACGCCCGTGCCGCGGGTCCGCGGCTGGGCAAAGATGTCCAGCAGGTGATCAAGGCGGTCAAGGCCGGCGAGTGGAGCGAGACCGACGGCGTGGTGCGGGCCCTGGTCCCCGGGCACGACGACGGGATCGTGCTGCTGCCCGAGGAGTACACCCAGCGTCTGGTCGCCGCCGAGCCCGAATCCACCGCCGCGCTGCCCGGCAATGCCGGTCTGGTGGTGCTGAACTCGGAGCTCACCGAGGAACTCGAGGCCGAGGGCTGGGCCAGGGATCTGATCCGCGACCTCCAGGAGACCCGCAAATCGCTGGGCCTGCAGGTCTCCGATCGCATCACCGTGGTGCTGGAGGTGCCGGAGGATCGGCAGGCGTGGGCGGCCACACACCGGGATCTGATCGCCGGTGAGATCCTGGCGACCACGCTCACCTTCGGTGCGGCCGGGGACGGCGCCGCCGAGTTGGTGGGTGGGACACGCGCCGCGATCGTCAAGGCCTGAACACCGCGGTCCCGGACACCGGGGCCCGGATTCTCGCCGGCGGGCCGGTTCGTCTCCGGACGGATCGGCCCGCCGCGGCACGAGCCGGTTTCGGTTGCTGGTCCGGGTGTATCGGGGTGGTGACGGGCAGGGTCGGGCGCGTAGATTACCCAGGTCAACCGATCGGTATGCATCCGATTTCGGCCGCGCACCCGCCGGTTCGGCGCTGCCCGGGCCGGATTCCCGCCGCGACCAGGGGTGTCCTCAATGGGACCCGATTCCGGCGTGTTGCTGATTGGCACTTGTGGTGTCGGTGTGGCATGCGCTAGAACAGCTATGTCACAGCAACCGCACTATCGGGTCGAGTTCATATCTTCGTTCGGTATCGACCCGGAAACAGAGAGTGCCTCTACGACAGAGAGCACCGCCTGGACGCCGGCCGGCTGAGATGCCCGTGGGGAAGCGGTCATCCCAGATTTTGCTGTGGCTCGCGATCGCCGGCCGGTATGCCTGTTGTGTGGCGGTGCCCGAGATAGCGAAGGGCAGCAGCACATGGCAGGTCGACACAGAGCCGTCAAGCCGCATCGCGGCGTTCCCAGATATGTCTCCGCCGTCTCGGCGGCCGTCATCTCCGCAACCGTCTGCGGTGGTCAGGCCATCGCCGACACCGGTAGCGGGGCGGCCGACACCGGCAGCAGTTCGGGTTCGGGCACCGGATCGTTCTCGGGCAGCGCCGCCGGTTCGGCCACGATTCCCGCACCCAGCCCGCGAGCGGTCGCGGCCCTGACGGCCGCCTCCACGCAGACCGGAAAACCATACCTGTGGGGCGGTACCGGGCCGAACGCGTTCGACTGTTCGGGGCTGGTGCAGTGGGCCTATCGGCAGGTCGGTATCAATCTGCCGCGCACCACCTGGCAGCAGGCGCACGCCGGCAGTCCGGTGCCGTTCGGCGCGATGATGCCCGGCGATGTGGTGATCTTGAACTCCGACGGGTCACACGAGGGTATCTACGCCGGATTCGGGCAGGTGTTCAACGCCTACGACTACGGTGTGCCGATCGGTCTCACACCGCTGAACAAATTCCACATCTACGCGATTCGCCGCTTCTTCTGACGGCGAACCACGCGAAGGCCGCGGGTCAGTCGGAGTCGCTCGCGAGATTCCGCAGAAGCGGGCCGTAGGTGGGGTGGGCCAGGGCCGAGGCGAACTGGGCGACCAGATAGTCGGCCGGATTGCCGGTGTCGTACCAGCGGCCGCGAATCACCTGGCCGTACACCGGATTCGCGGCGGCGAAGGTGTTGATCGCGTCGGTCAGATACACCTCGCCACTGCGGTGCTTGTACCAGTTCTCGACCTGAGTGCGCAGTTCGTCGATGATGCCCGGGGTGACCACATAGCCACCGATGGCGGCATAGTTCGACGGCGCGTCCTCGGGCTTGGGCTTCTCCCGCAGGCCGCTGATCCGCATCAGGCCCGGTTCGACGTCGTCCTCGACCACCGGGACGCCGTAACGCTGGGACTCGGTCGGATCCATCGGCATCAGAGCCAGCACCGGTGAATCGGTCTTGTTGTAGGCGTCGATGAGCTGCTGGGCGCGCGGTACCTCGGCGACGAACACGTCGTCGGGCCACAGCACCAGCATCGGCTCATCGCCGAGCGTGCGCGCGGCGTTCAGGACCGGGGTGCCGTTGCCGTAGGGACCGTGCTGGTCCAGATACGTGATGTGGCCGAGCCGTCCGAGCTCGCCCACCTCCTCCACGGCGTCGGCGTAGGCGGCCTTGCCGTCGGCACGCAACTGCGCGATCAAGCTCGGGTTGGGCCGGAAATGGTCCTGGATCAGCGACTTACCGGCGCTCACCACGATCGTGATGTCGGTGATTCCCGACGCCACCAGCTCCCGGACGGTGTGCTCGATGACCGGCTTGTCGCCGACCGGCAGCATCTCCTTGGGAATGGCCTTGGTCAGCGGCAGCAGGCGGGAGCCGATACCGGCGGCTGGGATCACGGCCTTGCGGATGGTCATGCCCCGATCATCACATACAGGCATCCGAGGAAATGTCGGCAGTCGGGCGTAGATTCGGCGAATATGCACCTACGTCCGGTTACGGTAACCGTACCGATCGGTCCTTTCATGGCCGGATTCTTCGCGGTCGGTGCGGGTATGGCCGCGGCGCCGCGGTCGGCGCGAGATTCACAGGAACCCGACAGCAATTTCGCAGGCGAGCACGAGGACGCGGCGCGTGTCGGTGCCCGGTGACCTGTCGCGGCGGTGGGTGCTGCACATCGATATGGACGCCTTCTTCGCCTCGGTCGAACAGCTGACCCGGCCCACGCTGCGCGGGCGGCCGGTGCTGGTCGGCGGAATGGGGGGTCGCGGGGTGGTGGCCGGCGCCAGTTATGAGGCCCGGGTCTTCGGCGCGCGTTCGGCCATGCCGATGCATCAGGCGCGTCGGCTGGTCGGGGTGACGGCGGTGGTGGTGCCACCGCGCGGGCCCGTCTACGGCGAGATGAGCAGACGGGTCTTCGACGCGGTGCGGGCCCGGATCCCGGTACTCGAGACGCTGTCGTTCGATGAGGCCTTCGGCGAGCCCACCGAACTCGCGGGGGCGTCCGCCGAGCGGGTGCGTGAATTCTGTGAGGACTTGCGCGCCTCGGTACTCGCGGCGACCGGACTGGTGGCCTCGGTCGGTGCGGGGGCCGGCAAGCAGGTGGCCAAAATCGGTTCGGGTTTGGCCAAACCCGATGGGGTGCGGGTCATTTCACCGGCCGAGCAGGGCGATCTCCTGGCCGCGCTGCCGGTGCGCAAACTGTGGGGGATCGGGCCGGTGGCCCAGCAGCGATTGCGTTCGGTCGGGATCGAGACCATCGGTGCCTTCGCCGCCCTGCCCGAACCCGAGGCGGCCGCCCTGCTCGGCGGCAGTGTGGGGACGGCGCTGCATCGTCTCGCGCGCGGGATCGACGATCGGCCGGTGGCCGAGCGGGCCGAGGCCAAACAGATCAGCGCCGAGACCACCTACGAAACCGATATCGTGACTCTCGCGCAGCTGCGCCCGGCGATCGAGGAGATGGCCGCCGCGGCCTATCGGCGGCTGGAGCGGGACGGGCGCGCGGCGCGCACGGTGGTCCTGAAACTGCGCAAGGGCGATATGAGCATCGTGACCCGCTCGCTGACCCTGCCCTACGCCACCGCCGATCTGGCGACCCTGACCGCCGCCGCGCAGCGCTCGGCGATCGATCCCGCCGAGATCGGATCGATCCGGCTGGTGGGAGTCGGATTCGGCGGACTGTCCGCGGTGCGGCAGGAATCGCTGTTCCCGGAACTGGACCGCGCCGGTGATCGCCCTCGCGATGTGGAATTCGACGAACCGATCGCCGCACCGGCACCCGGATCGCCGGCGCCCGATGCGGCGGTGCCGCCGCCGACCCGGTCCTTTACGACCGAATTCTGGTATCCGGGCCGCGATGTCGAACACGCTGTGCACGGACACGGCTGGGTTCAGGGCAGCGGCCACGGCCGGGTCAGTATCCGATTCGAGACCCGGTCGACAGGACCGGGCCCGGCATATACCTTCGCAGCCGACGACGAGGATCTCACTCCGGCCGATCCACTGCGCAGTCTGCTGTGAACGCACGAACTTCTTCGAAGCTCCTTATGCTTCCTTGCAGTTGGACGGGTAGCGTGAGGCCACTCGTGCGCTGCCGCCGGTCGGGCGCAGTCGTCACGTGAATAGACCGACCAACTCGAACGCAAAGGACGAGCTTTGAAGCTTCAGCTGACTGGACGTATCGCGGTCGCCGCCGTGGCCGTGGTCGCGGCGCTGGGAATGTCTGCCTGCAGCAGTAGCAGCAGCACCCATTCCAGCCACAAGACCGCCACCACCACGTCGGCCGCCAACACGCCGCCGGTGCCCTCGGTCGCCGACCTGAACGCCGAGTTGTCCAAGGCGCTGGATCCGAACGTGCCCGCCGCGCA
>JAFMQT010000685.1 GCA_017354515.1 Nocardia sp.
GTCCGAGCACGCGGTGGACCCGCAGCGGTGGGCACATCTGTTAGACACCGCCGATCCCGCGCCCGATATCGAGACCGATCCGCGCGCTCCCGCCGGGATCGGCTTCACCAGTGGTACCTCGGGACATCCCAAAGCGGTTGTGCATTCCCAGTATTCGATGCTGCTACCGGGTGCGGTCACCGTCGCCACCCGCGGGTGGGGGCCCGATCTGCGCCGGGGCGACAGCTTCGCGATGACGATCCTGAATATGATGATCCTGTCCACGCTCACCACCGCCCAGGCCGGCGGGTGCGCGGTGATCATGGATCGGCGCGATGTCGACGGTGTCGCGGAATGGATTGCCCAGCACCGGGTTACGGTCTGGAACGGCGCACCGGCCCAACTCTACGATCTGGCCCGCAAGCGAGCGGATCTGAGTTCGCTGCGCGAGGTGTGGAGCGGCGGCAGCGATACCCCCGATCCGGTGCGCGAGGCGTTCACCGAAGCACACGGTGTGATTCCCCGGGTCACCTACGGTCTCAGCGAAGCGCCCACCGTGGTCTCCATCGATCCGGCCGGTTCGGACTGGCGTTCGGGGACCAGCGGGCAGGTGCAGCCGCAATTCGATGTCGCGGCATTCGACGACCAGGGCCGGCGGCTGCCCGCCGGTGAGCCAGGCGAACTGCGAGTCTTCCCCGCCACCGACGGTCCGTGGGCACGAATGTGGACGCCGATGCTCGGGCACTGGTCCGACGGACGAGTCCAGCCGGTCGACGCGCCGCCGGTCCTGACCGGAGATATCGGCACCGTCGACGACCAGGGCTGGTTGCGAGTGATCGACCGCAAGAAGCTCGTGATCATCCGAGGTGGGGCGAATGTGTATCCGCTCGAGGTGGAGCGGGTGATCGCGACACATCCGTCGGTGCAGGCGGTCGCGGTCTGCGCGATCCCCGATGAGCGGCTCGGTCAGCGGGTGGCGGCGCTGGTCGAAACCACCGGAGCCGCCGCCGATTTCGATGCGCTCACCGCATTGTGCCGGCGGGAACTGGCCGGTTACAAGGTTCCCGAGTCCTGGACCCAGGTGGACGCGTTGCCGACCAACGCGATGGGCAAGATCCAGCGCGCGGGCCTGCCCGATCTGGTCGCCGCGCACCACAACCGGCCGCGATGACATGCCGCGAGCCGGTTCACATGCGGCGCGGGGCCGCGAGAGGATGAGACCGTGACGACACCAGATATCGCCGGCCCCGGCATGTTCGGCCTGAAGGGGCGGGTGGCCATCGTGACCGGCGCATCGTCCGGGTTGGGCGCCGCCCTGGCGCGCACTCTCACCGGACTCGGCGCCCGGGTGGCGGTGGTGGCGCGCCGCGCCGATCGTCTGGCCACCCTGGCCGCCGAGATCGACGGCCTCGCGATCGCGGCCGATCTGTCCCGGCTCGACGAGGTCGGCGCCATCGTCGACAAGACCGCCGCCGGCCTGGGCGCACCCGGAATCCTGATCAATGCCGCGGGGGCGATGTTCACCGAGGAGCGCGCCGAATCCGAACCCCTGGAGGCGGTCCGTTCCACATTGGAGTTGAATCTGGCGGCGCCGCTGATGCTTTCGCAGGCGGTCTTCGAACATATGCGGGCGGCCGGCGGCGGCAGTATCGTCAATATCTCCTCGATCAGCGGGCGCGTAGGAATCCCCGGCATACCGCAGGCCTCCTATGCCGCCTCCAAGGCCGGATTATCCGGTCTGACAAATGAATTGGCGGTGCAGTGGGCCCGGCACAGCATTCGCGTCAACACCGTCGCTCCCGGCTTCTTCCGCAGTGAGATCACCGC
>JAFMQT010000686.1 GCA_017354515.1 Nocardia sp.
GAAATGAACTGCTCACAGCAGCGCGGGGCGGATCGGGGCGCTCGAACCGGGCACGGTGGGCCTATGGCTCACGACGACGACAAGACGCCGCTGTTCAACTGGCGAACCCGGGAGCAATTGCTCAGCCGGCGCGTACTGGTACTCGACGGCGGACTCGATGACGACAATGGCACGGTGCTGACCACTCAGTTGCTCACGCTGGCGGCTGAGGACCCGGACGCCGATATCGCTTTGTGGATCCATTCGCTCGGTGGGTCGGTTCCGTCCATGCTGGCGATCCGGGACGTGATGCGGCTGGTGCCCTGCCGGGTATCCACCCTGGCGCTCGGATTGGCCTGCAGCGCAGGGCAATTCCTGCTCTCCGCAGGAAGCCGGGGCCGGCGCTTCGCCCTCCCGCACGCCCGCATCCTGATGCATCAGGGTTCGGCCGGAATCGGGGGCAGCGCCGGTGAGGTCGAGGTACAGGCCGACGATCTGCGCTACACCGTCGACACGGTCCTCGGCCTGATCGCTGAGGACACCGGTCAGCCGTTCGATCGGATCTACGAGGATTCGCTGCATGATCGATGGTTCACCGCCGCACAGGCTCGCGAATACGGTTTCATCGACGCCGTAGTGGACTCGTTCCACCAGGTGATGCCGCAGCGTCAGAAGGTGGGGATCTCATGAGCGGCTACCCGATCCCGAATGTCATCGCCCGCGATCCGCGCGGTGAGCGGATCATGGACGTCTACTCGCATCTACTGACCGAGCGGATCGTCTATCTGGGCACCCCGATCGACTCCGGCGTGGCCAACGCATTGATCGCGCAGTTACTCCATCTGGATGCCGAGGGCGCGGGACAGGACATCAACCTGTACATCAACAGCGAGGGCGGCGAACTGCCGGCCATGCTGGCCGTCTACGACACCATGCGCCACATCTCCTCACCCGTGGTGACGACCTGCGTCGGTCAGGCGATCGGTGTCGGCGCGGTACTGCTCGCCGGCGGCGCCGACGGCCGCCGCAACGCCCTCGCACATGCTCGAATCGTGTTGCACCAGCCCACAGCCCGCGGCCAGGGCGCGATCCCCGATCTGATCATTCAAGCCGATGAGCTGGTTCGGATGCGCGCCGAGATCGAGAACGTGCTGTCCGAACACACCGGCCAGGACGTCGAGACGCTCCGGCACGACACCGACCGCGATCGTGTCTTCACCGCCCGCGCGGCCCTCGACTACGGCCTGATCGACAACATCCTGGGCGCCCGGACCTGACGGTCGATCAGGCGGCGCGGGCCAGGAGCGTCGGCCCGGCCGGCGGGCGCACCGCGGGCGCCCGCACGGGAACCACTCGCACCGGACGCAGGGTGCGGGCGATATCGGTGGCGAGTTCGGCGAGGGATGTGCCGAGGGCCCCGGTGAGCGCGGCGATCATCTCGCTGGACGGTTCCTTGCGGCCACGTTCGATCTCGGACAGATACTGCGGGGAGATTCCGGCCCGAGCCGCGGTCTCGGCGAGGGTTTGGTCCAGATCGCGACGCAGCTCCCGCAACCTCCTCCCGAGTACCTCACGCCAGAGCGGCTCGGTGACCGGAACCGCCGACCGCGCGCGTTCGGAATGTCCAGGCGGGCGGCCGAATTCAGCCGGGAGTGCCGGCGGCGGGGCGGGCTCCTCGGCCGGTTCCCGGCGCACCGCGCTGCCGCGGCCGCCGGAAATCGAATGCAGATTCGGATGCTCGGCCATGCTCACAGGCTACGGCCCGCCGGCGCGGCCGCGCGGTGCTTCCGCTGACAGCGAATATGCCCGAGGACGTCCAGT
>JAFMQT010000687.1 GCA_017354515.1 Nocardia sp.
CGAGCGACGACGAAGTGGCGGGCGGATCACGACCGGAGGACATCGAGATTCCGGACGATCCGGTCGACGAGGCGCAGGGTCCGAGTGATCAGGGGGCGACTGCGGCTGCCGCCGAACCCGAAATCGGCTCCGACCCCGTGCGCAGCACCGCCGATGCGGCCGAACTGGCCCGGCGGTTCGAACGTGACGCCCTGCCCTTGCTGGATCAGCTCTACGGCGCGGCACTGCGCATGACCCGGAATCCGGCCGATGCCGAGGACCTCGTGCAGGAGACCTTCGTCAAGGCCTATCAGGGTTTCCGGTCCTTCCGCGAGGGCACCAATCTGCGCGCCTGGCTGTATCGCATCCTGACCAACACCTACATCAACTCCTACCGCAAGAAACAGCGCCAGCCCGCGCAGTATCCGACCGATGAGATCACCGACTGGCAGCTGGCCGCCACGGCCGAGCACACCTCCACGGGGCTGCGGTCGGCGGAGATGGAAGCGCTCGAAGCCCTGCCGGACGACGACATCAAGGCCGCGCTGCAGTCGCTGCCGGAGGAGTTCCGGATGGCGGTTTACTACGCCGATGTCGAGGGCTTCCCGTACAAGGAGATCGCCGACATCATGGGGACCCCGATCGGCACGGTGATGTCCCGGCTGCACCGCGGGCGTAAACAGCTCAAGGGGCTGCTGGCCGATGTCGCGCGCGAGCGCGGATTCGACCGGGATCGATCGGGCAGTGCGGCGCGTCAGGAGGTAAACCAGTGAGCACCAGCGAGCACGAACACGGCGAATCCCGGGACGAGGTGGAGCTGGACTGCTCAGCGGTTCTCACCGACGTGTGGCTGATCCTCGATGGGGAATGCGATGAGGCCACCCGGGCGCGGCTGCAGCACCATATGGACCACTGCTCGCCTTGCATCGAGGCGTACGGCCTGGAGGAAAAGCTCAAGCAGTTGCTCAATCGCAAATGCGGCGGCGATCGCGCGCCGGATTCCCTGCGCGAGCGGCTGACCCTGGATATCCGGCGCTCGATCGTGATCACCGACACCGATTCCTGAACCGCCCCCGCGAAAACGAATGCGGCACCCCATCTCGATGACGGAGTGCCGCATCCACACAGCTCGACGGCTCAGGAGTTGGGCCGTTTGCCGTGGTTGGCCGCGCTCTTGCGACGGCTGCGCTTCTTACGTCCACGCTTACCCATGGATATCTCCCTTCTGACCCCCGGAACCGGGGTGAACTCGCCCCAGGTGCGAGATACGTGCCAGGAAAGGTTACATGCGGGGTCGGTCGCGGCGGCAATCGGCTGTTCACGGAACGGGACCTACCGCTCACCCGAGCGCGAGTTCACGCTCATTCGTGCGGGAGTTCGCCGGTGACGATGTGATCGGCGAGGTTGAGACCCTCGCGGACCAGCCGCGCCAGATGCCCGTCGCGGATGCGATAGATGATGCGCCGGCCCTCGCGGCGGGTGCCGACCATTCCGGTGAACCGCAATTTCGCCAGATGCTGGCTGACGGCGGTGCGGGAGGCGCCCACGGCCTCGGTGAGGGAGCCGACATCGGCTTCGGACTCGGTCAGCAGCCACATGATGTGCAGCCGGGTCGGGTCGGCGAGCATGCCGAACGCCGCGGTGGCGGCCTCGAGGTGCGCCTGATCGGGGGCGACGGCGTGCACCAGGCTCGGTGCCGCCGCGTCGACTGTCGAGGGGTCCTCACCGGCCATGGGTACGCTCACCGAATTCCTGTCGCCACCAACGGTTTCGCCGCCCCGGACGGCAGCTGTGCGGGCCACGCGCGGGCAGCGGTGATC
>JAFMQT010000352.1 GCA_017354515.1 Nocardia sp.
GCCCTGCGCGATTTCCTCCGGGAACGCATCGCTGGCTACAAGGTACCCCGCACGGTCGATTTCACCGACGAACTACCCCGCACCCCCACCGGAAAACTGGTCAAAGGCAAACTCCGCGAACAATATTCGACGTAGGCAACGCTTACCGCTAGGTCAACGTTTCGGCGAATGCACGGGCGGCCGCCAAGTCGGCGGCGTCGGGGCGCCCGTTGTGCAGACCACCGATGAGCCGCAACGGAAGCCAGGTGTCGAGGGCTCGACAGGAGAACGTGCCGACTACCTCGAAACCTTTGCGGTCCAGCCGACGCGCGAAGGAGCTCAGGTAGGGACGGAACGGTGGCTCGGGGAATCCGCTGGTGGCAAAGGCGAACGCGCGACCGCGCTGCCCGGGCGGGAGGGCACGGACGAACTCGGTCAGCTGCGGGTACAGCGCCATACCCCGCACGCCGGAGCCGAACCCGATCAGGTCGTAGCCGTCGAGTTCACCGGCCGCGACCGACTCCGGGGTCGCCACCCGGGCCGCCAGCACCTCCCCGATGACCTGGGCGACCTTCATCGTGTTGCCGTGCGATACCGATGCGCAGACGATCAACGTCTTCATCATATTTCGAAGTCCTCAGCTCGAATGTTGCGATGGTCCGCCCTCTTGACGCCGCATCCCCACCGATCGTGACAGCAGGCCGCCATCAGGGTTCCGGAAATCATTCGGTGTGCGGGCGCGGATCGGTGATGATCACCTGCGGTTCGGTGCCGGGCCCGGGGAGCGGGCGCTCGGCGACTACCGGGAACTGCCCGCTGTGGTCACAGCGAATCGCCGCTATCCGCAACACTTTTCGCCGGCACAGAAACCAGCCGCCGACCAGGACCGGTCCCATGATCACGACGGTGGCCACCACCGCGTACCGCTGCACCGGATCCGCGCCCACCACCATCAGCACGATCACACCGGCCAGGAACACCAGGGTCGCGATACCGGTGTACGGCGAGCCGGGCATGCGGTACCGGGGGCGGTGCGAAATACCGTCGTACCAGCGTCGCCACAGCCGCAGCTGACACAGCAGGATGGCCGCCCAACTGCCGATCGTGCCCAGCGCGGACACGTTCAGCACGATATCGAAGGCCCGGTCCGGCACCACCGCGACCAATCCGACGCCGATCAGCGTGATCAGCCCGGTCGCCAGAATGCCGACATACGGCACTCCCGACCCGGACATGCGGGCGGCCTTCGCCGGGGCGCTGCCGTTCATCGACAGCGAGCGCAGAATCCGGCCGGTCGAATACAGCCCGGCGTTGAGACTGGAGAAGGCGGCGGTGAGAACGATCAGATTCATCACCGACCCGGCCGCCGGCACCCCGATCCGGGAGAAGAACGTCACGAACGGACTCTCCGTGTCCCGGAAGACGTTGTAGGGCAACAGCAATCCGAGCAGCAGCACCGATCCCGCGTAGAAGACCACGATCCGCACCAGCACCGAGGTGATGGCGCGCGGCACCGTCCGTCGCGGATCCTCGGTCTCACCCGCGGCGACACCCACCAATTCCACTGCGGCATAGGCGAAGACGACTCCGGTCGTGACAGCGACCAGCGACAGCGCACCGGTCGGGAACAGCCCGCCATGGTGGGCGATGACCGCAGGTCCGGTGTTGTGACCGTGAATGGTCAGGCGGCCCAGGAGAAATGTCAAACCGACTACCAGAAATCCCACCAAGGCAATGACTTTCACCAGCGCAACCCAGAACTCGACTTCACCGAACCAGCGCACCGAGATCAGATTCGCCACCACCACCAGGCACAGCGCGACCAGCGCCAGCAGCCATTGCGGCACCGCTGTGAAAATGTGCCAGTAGCGCATATAGGTGGCGATGGCGGTGATGTCGGCGATTCCGGTCATACCCCAGTGGAAGAAATACATCCAGCCCACGACGAAAGCCAGCTTCTCCCCGTAGAACTCGCGTGAATACGATACGAACGATCCCGACAGCGGCCGATAGAGAACCAATTCCCCGAGAGCGCGCAGGACGAAGAAGACGAATACCGCGCAGACCGCGTACACCAGGAACAACCCCGGCCCCGCGCTGGCCAGCCGCCCACCGGCACCGAGAAACAGGCCGGTACCGATCACTCCGCCGATCGCGATCATCTGCAGCTGACGATTACGTAATGTCCGGCGGTAGCCGGACTGTTCCAGATGCAAAGCCGCGGCCAGCGCGGACAGTTCGACAGGTCGGTGAGCGGGACTCATGACCGGACCTTCCGGTGGACTGCACGAATTGCGCCAACATACCGCCGGACAGTGGCACATTCAGTCCTGGGAAGACAGCCGGCCGCCGGCTAGGTCGCGAGTTCTCCCAGGATCGCCAGGACCGGCTCGGAGCTGTAGAACGGTTCGAGCCGTTGGCGAATCAGATTGGCCAGCAAGCCATCTCGCTTCGCCGACTCGATCACGGCGGGGCCGTAGCGCAGGACCTCGGTGCGGATGTCCTCTGGTGTCACTCCCAATTCGGGCAGCAGGGCGCCGAGGGTGTGGTCGCCGTAGCGGGTGAAGAACACCCGCACACATTCATCGAGCAGGACGCCGAAGTATTCCTTGTCGCTGGTGGTGACCGCGATGTGGTGAATCAGCTCCACGAGCTCGCGCAGATCGGCCCGGGACAGGTATTCGTGCAGGCCGCTGACCGGCTCACCGGCGTGCAGGTCCCAGAACTCCATGGCCGCGCTGTGCACGGGCGCGGTCCGCAACATCTCGCGGATGGCGCCGTTGGTGCGTTTGAGTGCGAACATCGCACCCTTGCCCGCCATATCGCTGATGATGGTGCCCTCGGTGGCTCGCTCGGCCACCTTGCGCGCCGATTTCGCCGCCGAGGTGCCGAAGGAGACCAGCGATCCCACACCCGGAATCTTGGCGGTCATCTGCCGGTTGGATTCGAGCACATCGTCGATCAGCTGATCGACGAATTTCGCGGCGACGGTGGCCACCAGCGGCGATTCGGTCAGCCGCGCCATGGTCCGCTCCTGCGTCTGATGCATGGCCAGGACCTTCGCCAGCACCGCGTCGACCGGTTCACGATCGACCACCTCGCCGAGGGCGTAGTCGGCGGTTCCGGCGATGGTGTCGTACAGGGCATCGGCGAACGCCCCCACCAGATCCGCCGCCGCCGGACTGGCGCCCGCGCGCGCGACGACGGTCCGCACGGTGGCACGCGCCCGTTCGAGGTCGACCACATCCCGGAAGACGATGGTGTCGGCGACCGCGAGGACGTCGGCGATATCGCGGTCCACCACCTCGGTGAACCGCTCCCCGGTCACCTCCGCCAGCAGGTAATCCACCTGCGCGTCGAGCAGTTTCGCGGCGATGTCATTCGGTGCGGCCATCGGATTCCCTTCGCCTGTCCGGTCCCGCCCGCACCGATCCGGATCAACTCCGCGCGTCGTCATCTCCGCGCATGGTCTTCCGGATCTGTTCCAGGCGGTCCCGCGCGGCCTTCTCCCGCGCCAGCCATTGTTCGTCGACGCTGCGGCCGGCCGGGGTATCGCGATCGAGTTCGGTCATTCCCCGGGCGGTTCCGTAACGCCGCTCGACCTTATCCCGAACCGACTCGAAAGTAGGGACGGGCGACTCCGGCCGATACCCCGCCCCTTCGACGCTCGTCGGCGCGGATGGCGCTACGAAACCACCCGCGACCTGCCCGGACATATCCGGCGCTGGAGACGGCCCGAGAATCGTGATGGTCGTGGTGTCCGAATTCACATCCGATACCGGATCGGCATCGGGGTCCGCCGATTCGGTCGCGGCCCGGTGTAATCGGTGCAGCGCGGGCCGTCCGGCGGTCGCGGTGGACACGACCTCGAGTAGTTCCGCGTCGTTCAGCGCGGCGAGCAGTACCGCCAGGTCACCGATTTCGGACATGCACCAAGGCTACGCACCCGAAGCCCGTCCGTCCCAAGTCAATCCCCGATAACCGATTCTCGCCGATCGAGGGTGTCGCGCACCCACCCCGCGACCGTCGACGACCAGCCCGGAATCGAGATCAGCGTGTTGTGCCCGGCACGCGGGTAGATCAGCAGCCGTTTGGGTTCGGGGGCGGCGGCGAACAGGGCCCGTCCCATCTCCACGGGTAGCAGTTCGTCGGCGTCCCCGTGCATGATGAACACCGGCGAGGTCAATTTCCGGATCCGGCGCAGGCTCGGAAAGGCGTCGGGCACCAGCGGTTCGGGGATGAACGGATACACCGCCTGGGCGGTGGCGCGCAGTCCGGTGAAGGTGGACATCAGGATCAGCGCGGCCGGCGGATGAGCGAGGGCGAGCTCGTTCATGACCCCGCCGCCCAGCGACTTCCCCAGGTACACAATACGTTCGGGATCCACACCGGGTTGCCGCAGCAATGCCTCGCGGGCCGCGCGCGCGTCCTGGTACAGCCCGCGTTCATCCGGGCGTCCGGAACTTCGCCCGTATCCGCGGTAGTCGAAGGCCAGCACATCCAGGCCCGCGCGGGCCAGCAACGCCAGCACCGGTGAGCGGTCGCCGATATTGCCGGCATTGCCGTGCGCGTAGAGCACATGGGCGATCGGCTGCTCCGCCCGCACGAACCACGCGTTGAGCCGGGTCCCGTCGGCCGCGATCGGCCACAGCTCCTCGTAGTCGAGCCCCCATTCGCGGGGTGTCATCGTGATCTGCCGATCGGGTTGGAACGCGAGTGCGTTCAGCACGAACTCTGCCGGATGTCGCATATCTCTTTCCTACCGCGCCCGCTGCCGCGCCGGTGGCGACCCGGCGTGATTTTGCCCGCCGAGTCACCGGCTCCGTTTCCCGGACACGCGGGCTACGTAGTACTACGATGGGTAGTAGACATTCACCTGCCGATCGGAGTCGAACATGGTCGAATCAGTCACGCGCCGGCAATCGGCCTACTCCCCCGCAACCATGCTCCGAGCCAGCACCGCGGTCTTCGCCGTCGCCCTGCTCGTGCACGGCAGCGACCATCTACGCCGCGGTATGAGCACCGTCTCGGCACTGGTGATGACCCTGGGCACCATTCAATCGGTCGCGGCGGTGGCCACGGTCGTACTGGTGTTCACGCGGAATCGGTGGGCGCCGACGGCCGCGATCGCGATCGGTTTCGCCAGTGCCATCGGATTCACCGTGGTGCACATTCTGCCGGACTGGTTCGGACCGCTGAGCGACAGTTTCATCAACGCCCCACCGGAGTCCCGGGTCAACGGATTCTCCTGGTTCGCGGCGATTTTCGAGATACTGGCGGATCTGGCGATCGGCATCGCGGGACTGCGCGCCCGCGACCACTGGCCGTGAGGCGCCGCGGGCCCCCGG
>JAFMQT010000353.1 GCA_017354515.1 Nocardia sp.
GCATCAGTCGCCGGCTGTGGAAGCCGTATCCGCGGCTTCGGCGGCGCCATCGGCGCCGGGTTCGGCACTCTCGGCATTGAGCGACTGCCAGGCGGCACCGGCCGCCTTCTGCTCGGCTTCCTTCTTGGACCGGCCCACGCCCTTTCCATAGGGCGAACCGGCGACCATCGCGGTGGCGGTGAATTCCTTGTCGTGGTCGGGGCCGGTGGAGGTGATCTCGTAGCTAGGTACGCCCAGCCCGCGTTCCGCGGTGAGCTCCTGCAAACTGGTCTTCCAGTCCAGGCCGGCGCCCATCCGCGGTCCGCGTTCCAGCAGTTCGGCGAACAGCCGCAGCACCACACCCCGCGCGACCTCGATACCGTGCTCGAGATGGACCGCGCCCAGCAACGATTCCATCCCGTCGGCCAGGATCGAGGCCTTATCGCGGCCGCCGGTGAGTTCCTCACCACGGCCGAGCAGCAGATGCCGGCCCAGACCGCCGTCACCCAGGCCGCGCGCGACCTCGGCCAGGGCGTGCATATTCACCACACTGGCCCGCAACTTGGCGAGCTCGCCCTCGGATTTGTCCGGATGCTCGAGATACAGGCGTTCGGTGATGCTCAGGCCGAGCACCGAATCGCCCAGGAACTCCAGACGCTCGTTGGTCGGCAGACCACCGTTCTCGTAGGCGTAGGAACGGTGGGTGAGAGCCAGCCGGAGCAGATCCGGACGCACCTGCACGCCCAGCGCCTCCAGCAGGCTGGCATGGTCGGCGGCGTCACCGGCCGCGGCGACGTCCGTCGTGTCCTTACCGGCACTCACGTCGTGGCTGTCCGATCGGCTGATCAGATGGCCGAGGTGACCTGGCGGCCCTTATAGGTACCGCAGTTCGGGCACGCGATATGCGGAAGGGTCTTCTGACCGCAGGCCCGATTCGGGCAGGTGACCAGGGCGGGCGCGGTGGTCTTCCACTGGCTGCGCCGCGAGTGGGTGTTGGCACGAGACATCCGGCGCTTCGGAACGGCCACGACTATTTCTCCTCTGGGTTCGGACTTGCCGCGCCGTTGCGGCCGGCAAGGGATCGGGTTGCGTCTGATGCGGCGTCGGAGACGCCGGTGCCGGGGGATTCGCTCGCGAATTTGGCGAGCCCCGCCCAGCGGGGGTCCAGTATCTCATGGGTGTGCTCGGGACCCGCAATCGCCATCCGCACCCCGCACTGCGGGCACAGCCCGGCGCAATCGGGGTCGCACAGTGGCTGCAGTGGTAATTCCAGGCCGACCGCGTCGGTGAGCACCGGCTCGATATCGATCATGTCGTCGGCGAGCCGGTAGACCTCGTCGTCCTCGGTGGTCTGGTCGGTCGTGCTGTCGGGATAGGCGAACAGTTCGGTGAGCTGGATTTCCAGCTCGTCGGTGAACGGTTCCAGACAGCGCGAGCACTCCCCCTCGATCGGCGCGGACATCGTTCCGGTGACCAGCACGCCCTCGGAGACGGCCTGCAGTGTCAGATCGAGATCGACCTCGGCGTTCGCGGGGATCGCGATCAGGTCCAGGCCGATTTTCTCGCGGGTGGCGACCACGCGACGCACCTGCCGCATCGACCCGGGAGCCCGCCCCAGGCTGCGGGTATCCAGCACGAAGCCCGCGTCGGTGGCACGACGCGAACCGGAACCGGATTCGGCGGACATCACGAACTCACTCACGATCGGGGAGGGTTTGGGCAACCACTCAACAGTACGCGAACAGCACCGATCCCCCAAAATCACGGAACCCCGGCTCGGGCACCGGATCAGCGGCCCGGCCGCATACCGCGATCAGTGCCGGAAATCGGCCGCGTAATCGGGAATTCCGGCGCCCGAACGCAATTGCTGGCGGCCGCGGCCGACCGTACGCAGGGTCGAGTGCAGGGTCTCCTCGAACTCCGCCAGCTGCGTGTCGACATAGCTGTCACATTCGGTGCGCAGGCGATCGGATTCGGACTGGGCGGAATCGATCAGGCGGGCGGATTCGGCGTGTGCGGCCCGCACCACCTCGGTCTGGTCGACGAGCCGCTCCTGTTCGGCCTTCCCCTCGGCCACCGAACGGTCGTAGGCGGCTTGACCGGCGGCCATCATGCGATCGGATTCCGAGCGCGCGCGTCCGGTGACCGCCTCGTACTCGGCATTGCCTTCGGCCACAACGCGTTCGGCCTCGGCCTGGGCAGTGGCGACCAGGTGTTCGGCGTGCGCGCGGGCCTCGGCGACCATCCGGTCGGCATGTGCCTTGGCCTCGGCGAGCAGTCGATCGGCTTCCTCCCGGGCCGTGGTGACGGTGCGCTCGGCCTCCTCGTTCGCGCCGGAGACCGTCGATTCGGCCGAGTTGCGGGCATCGGAGACGATCTTGTCGCGGTGGTCGAGCACATCCTGTGCGTCATCGAGTTCACCGGGCAGGGCCTCGCGCACATCGTCGAGCAGTTCGAGCGCCTCGCCCCGGGGAATGATGCAGTTGCGAGTCGGCGGGATTCCCCGAGCCTCCTCGACGATCGCGACCAGTTCGTCGAGCGCTTCGAATACTCGGTACATCGTGCTGACCCCACTCTCCTGCCGAACGTACGCGGCCGATGACGCCGCGGCGGTCTCGGGTTCGCACCCGGCCTGTTACTGCTGTGGACCAGTGTGCCCGGAGGTGACGGGTGTGCACAGCGCGCGGCCGGTGTGTCGTGCGGTGTTTCCTATCCACAGCGATGAAACGGAGGAAATCACTCCGCTTGGTGCTAGTCTTTCCTACCGAGCGGTAGATCAGCCGGACACCGTCGAGCGACGGCCTCCGGCCCTGTGCGATCGGAAACGACAATGGTTGTCCAACATCCGGTACATAAGGGCCTGTGGAAGAAGCCACAGACCGATTCCGGCATATCCGTTGTACACAACGATTTGCTGTCGGAGACTCCCGAGCCACGGTCGGCGCCCGCTATCGCCCGGCAGCTGCTGCATCGGCTGCGCGGTGATCACTGGCTGGCACAACTCATCCGATTCGCCATCGTCGGCGGTCTGTCCAATATCGCCTACTTCCTGCTGTTCCTGGTCTGCTATGGCGGGGGCGCCGAAGTGTCCAATCTGATCGGCTCGATCGCGAGTACGGTGCTGGCCAACGAACTGCACCGGCGGCTGACCTTCCGCGCCGCCGATCGGGTCGGCTTCCTGACCGGACAGCTCGAGGGTGGTGGGCTCGCCCTGGTCGGGCTGGCGATCAGCTCCGGGGCGCTGGCCCTGGTCGATGTGATCGCCCCCAGGATCGGCGATATGACCGAGGCCGTGGTCGTCATCGCGATCACCGCGGCCGTGGGGCTGATGCGATTCGTCACGCTGCGGATATGGGTCTTCTGATCCGATGACGTCGACCGGTCTCGAGTCCGGTCACCTCGAGGGCCGGCGCTCGGGTAAAGGGTGCGGCTGTCCACGACTTCGTGATGAGCGGGAACCTCCGGTGATAGCTCCACGTCATAACTGAGCAAATGTCGTGCGAGTTCTCAGCGTGGGAGGTTCGACAATGCAGCATGGCTCGGGGCAGGACAGCTCGGGGCGGGACAGTTCAGGCCGTCGGAACGCAGGGGGCCGGTGCACCACAGGATTCGCGTCCTGGCACGCCGGTCTGCACCACACGCGGTCCACTCGGCGCTATCCGCCCCGGCCACGCGCCGAGTTCTGCCGGCAATTACCCGCCCACCGCACGGTGCGCCCGCGCCTCGAGCCCGGTCACGATGAGCGGTAACGCCCGCGTCCCCGTCGGCCGGACCGCTCATGCGCGTACCGCCGGGTTGTATCGCCGCCACGAGGCACTGTCGACCGGCATCAGCGACGACGAGATCCGGCGCCGATGCCTGGGTGGCAGCTGGCGTCGGGTGCACCGGGGCGCCTACGCCGAATCGGCGATGATGGCCGGCTTGGACGCGGTGGCCCGGCACCGGCTCAGGGTGGCCGCCCTGATCCCCGCGATGGCCGACGAGGCGGTGGTCAGTCATCAGTCGGCGGCGGTGCTGCTGGGTGCGCCGATGGCTCCGGCGCTGCTCGATCGGGTACACGTGACTCGCAACCGCCGCCACGGCGGGCGGATCAAGGCGAATGTGAAGGTGCACTGCGCACCCGTCGACTGCGTGGTCGAACTCGATGGCCTGCTGGTTACCAGCCCGGCACGCACCGTCGTCGATCTGGCGCGCACCGCGGCCTTCGAGCCGGCGGTGGTGGTCGCCGACGCCCTCGGCCGCCAATTCGGTATCACTGCGGGTGAACTCGACGCCGAACTGGAACTGGCCCGCCGTCGCCGGGGTATCGACGCCGCCCGGCGGGTGGTCGATTTCCTGGATCCGCGCAGCGGCGGAGTGGATCAGTCCCGGGTCCGGGCGGCGCTCCCCCGGTTGGGGCTGCCGCCGGCGGAGGCGGGCGGGGTGGTGCACACCGAGGACGGGCAGGCGCTGGGGACGGTCGACCTGTATCTGGGGCAGACGGGGGTGGTGCTGATCGTGGATCCGCCACCGGGGACCCGCCGGGATCCGGTACCCACCGAGACCGTACTGCGGCGGCACCGATTCCAGCCCGTGCGCACGACCTGGCGCGAGTTGAGCGCCGGCGTCTCGACGGCCCGGCTGCGCACCGCGCTGATCGCATCCCGGGAGCAGCCGCCGCGCGGATTCATCCGTCCCGCACCGCTTCCCGAGCACGTATCGTTACCGCGCAGGTCGCTGTGAGGTCCGCGGTGGTGCTGCGGGCACAAACGGACCCGCAGGTGTTAGCGTCGCTGCATGGCTGGAGCACTGTGCCCCGGATCCTTCGATCCGGTGACCAATGGGCATCTCGATGTGATCGGGCGCGCGGCAGCGCAATTCGACGAGGTCGTCGTGACCGTGATGATCAACAAGAGCAAACAGGGCATGTTCACCGTCGGCGAGCGCATCGAGATGTTGCGCGAGGCGACCGCGCACCTGTCGAACGTGCGGATCGAATCCTGGCACGGGCTGCTGGTCGGCTTCGCGCGGGAGCAGGGCATCAACGCCATCGTCAAGGGTCTGCGCGATGCCACCGACTTCGGTTACGAACTGCAGATGGCGCAGATGAACAAAACCCTCTCGGGCGTGGACACCTACTTCCTGGCCACCAACCCCGCCTACAGCTTCCTGTCCAGCTCGCTGGTCAAGGAGGTCGCCACCTTCGGCGGGGATGTCACCGGCATGCTCCCCGACGCGGTCCACAAGCGGCTGCTCACCCGCATCGCCGAACGCAAGGCCTGACCGCCGCGCCGAACCGGCGCATTCGGATCAGCCGATGTATTCGGCAAGCTCGATGCGGGTTTCGCCGTAGCGGCGGGAC
>JAFMQT010000078.1:0-11313 GCA_017354515.1 Nocardia sp.
CGATCTCGACGAATGTGCCCGGATCCAGCAGCATGTTGATGCGCTCGCGGGGGGACGGGATCCCCTTCTTGGCCCGCTTGGCGATCCCCGCCTCACCGGCCGGCTCCTGCGCAAGCTCCAACTTCTTGCGCAGGTCGGCAAGCCTCTCAGCGGTCGTACTCACTGCTCTCCCTTTCCGGGTGCGTTATCGGAGATCGCGGCCAGTTTCCGGGTGAGGTCGGCACCGATCTTCGCGACACGGGGTTCATCGATGATTTGGAGGTGGTCACCCGGGATGTGGATGACCTCCAGGTTGGGGATATAACCATCCCATCCGCCGTTCGGCAGGCGATCAGCGAAACGCGGCTCGATCCCGATGAGCTCGGCGTGATAGCGATCGGCCAGATAGAGCACGACATCGCCGTCGTAGTGCGAGGGCCGTGCCTTCTGCAAATCGCGTCCGTCGAGCCAGGACGTGCGCTGATGTTCGATCACACCGGCCGGGACCTTCACGTCCGAGAATTTGAGCAGGCTCATGACGATCTCGTACTGCTCTTCATCGGTGGCCTCGGCGAGTTCTTGCAGCATGTCCTCGTCGAGTTCGCCCTCGATGCCGTAGGTGTTCTTGGCGAAGGTCTGGAACCGCTCGATCCGAGCCCGGCGGCCGGCCGGTGAATCGTCCTCGTCCTCCACCGGCAGCGCCAGATCGATGAGGCCGACCTGCCGCACATCCGCGCCCTCCTCCCGCAGGATCTGGGCTACCTGCAGGGCGAAGACCGCGCCGAGCGACCAGCCGTACAGGACATACGGTCCGCTCGGGAAGATCTTGCGGATCTCGGCGACGTACTCGCGGGACCGTTCGGGGATGGACCCTTCGATCCGCTCGAAGCCGTACATCGGGGTGCCTTCCGGCAGCCGTTTTAGCAGCGGTTCGTACACCAGCGTGTTACCGCCCGAGGGGTGGAAGACGAAGACCGGCACCGCATCCGACCCCTCGGCGAGTGGGCGCAGTGGCCGCGTGCAGCCGTCGACCTCGTTGGCCGCGTCCTGATGTTCGCGCACGACATCGGCGAGCTGCTCGATGGTTTCGCAGTCGACTACGTCGTCGACGTCGATCTCGGCGCCGACCCGCTCCGACAGACGCTCGGCAAGCTTGCCCGCCGTCTCCTCATCGAGGATCGGCAGGGTGTTGAAGATGCCGCCGGCGGACTTACCGGTCACCATGGCCCAGGCTGCGAAGGTCAGGCGCTCGGGCGCATCGCGCGGTGGAATATCGGTTTCGTTGCCGCCGCTCGTTTCGGCGGGCGCACTCGAATCCGCCTCCGGCGCGGCGCCTTCGACGACTGGCTCGGCAGGCTTCGGATCGCTGTCGGCGACGGTTTCCGACGTGCTCGAACCGTCCACCTGCTGCTGGACGAGTGCGGCCGGGTCCTCTCCCGCCGCCATCGCGGCCTTGGCGGCCGCCACGAAGTTGTCGTCCACGGTCAGCGAACCGCCCTCGGCGGCCTGCTGTTCGGCCATGGCGCGCACCTGGTCACGGTGCTCGATGGCATAGCGCAGCACCTTGCCGACCTCGTTGAGGCTGGCGTCACGCACCGCCGACACCTGCAGCGAAGGAATGTCGAACTCGTATTCCACCCGGTTCTTGATCCGCATGGCCATCAGGGAATCCAAGCCCAGTTCCATGAGCGGAATCTCCATCGGCAGATCCTCGACGGAGTAGCCCATGGATTCCGCGGCGATGACGGCCAGGCGCTGCTCGACGGTCTGGTTTCCGTTCGGATCCCAGCGCTCACCGAAGGTCTCCTCGACCACGAGATCGGCTGGCTCGCTCTCGGATTCGGCAACCGCGGCCGGGGCGGCCGGAGCGGCGGCCACACCGTTGGCCGACGGCGGCGCCGCGGCCGTCACCACAGCATCGAACACCAGCCGGAAGCCCGCGTCCTCGCGTACATGCACCTGCACCGACGCCCCACCTGGATGCGGGGTCAGGGTGGTGGTGAGAGTCCCCGAGGTCGGAACCGCGGCATGGGCCACGCTCGCACCGACCGAAACGTCCGAAAGCACCTGTGCCGCAGCGGCGTTCACCAGGGCCGTCAGATCGGTTACGGCGACGGCCTGCACCTCCCAGGCGTGCCGTCCGTCGGGCAGTGCCACATGGGCACCCGGCACGCTGTTATTCCCCGAACCGGCGGAAACGGTGACCTTGGGCCAGTATTCCTTACGCACGAAGGCCGTTCGCGGAATGTCCGCGTACTCGCCGGACGGCAGCAGCGACATCAGATCGACGGCGTGGCCGTGTACGTACAGCTGCGCCAGTGCGGCGATGACACCCGCGCCCTCGTCCTCCTTGCGTTTGAGCGTGGGGATGAGTGCGGCGTTGTGCACACCGGCGGCGAAGGTGGTTCCCATCACCTGCATGAGTGCGACGGCGTTGGGGGCGAGCTCGAGGTACGTGGTGATACCCGTATCCACCGCGCGCTGAACGGCATTGGTGAAGTACACCGAGTGACGCATATTGGTTACCCAGTAGTCCTCGTCGTGGACCGGATCCGAGCCCGCGCGATAGACCGTCGCCTTGTGCACGGTCGAGTACAGATCGGTGGTGAGCTTGGTCGGCTCCAGGCCGGCCAGCTCCGCGGCGAGTTCGCCCAGCAGCGGATCCATCTGGGAGGTGTGCCCGGCACCGCGCGTCTGCAGCACGCGGGCGAATTTGCCCTCCGCCTCCACCCGCGCCACGATCGCGTGCACCTGGTCGGGCGGACCGCCGATCACGGTATTGGTCGGCGCGGCATAGACCGCGACCTCGATATCGGGATATTCGGGCAGTACCTGCTCGACGTCGGCGGCGCTGTACTCGATCAGCGCCATATTGCGGACCTGATCCTCGGGGAGCATCGCCTCGCCCTCACCCATCAGCCGCGATCGGGCGCAGATCACCCGGACCGCGTCCTCGAGTGGCAGACCACCGGAGATGTAGGCGGCGGCGGCCTCACCCTGGGAGTGCCCGACGACCGCCTGCGGCTGCGCCCCGTGCGCCCGCAGCAGCGCCGCCAGGCCGATCTGGATGGTGAACACACCCACCTGGGAGGTGCCGATATCCCAATCCTGGGCGTCGTCGAGCATCATCTCCCGGACCGAATATCCGGCCTCATCGACCACGAGTTCGTCGACCTCGTCCACGGTGCGGGCGAAGATCGAATTCTCCAGGTAGAGCTGCTTACCCATCTTGCGGTGGTGGGAGCCGAAGCCGGCGAGCACCCACATAGCGCCCTCGGCGGCCGGGGAATCGGCGGTGAAAACGCCCGCGCCCGGCTTGTTCTCGGCGATGGCGCGCAATCCGGCCACGGCCTCGTCATGGGTTTTGGCCAGCACCACACCGCGCGAACGTCCGTGATTGCGCTTGGCCAGCGCTCGCGCCACATCCTCCAGCGCGGTGGCCTGTCCCGCTTCCGATTCCAGCCAATCGGCGAGATCGCGTGCGGCCCGGCGGCGGCGCGAGGGCAGATACGCCGACACCGGCAGGATCAGCGGCAGCGGTTCGGTGCGCTCGGCGGTCCACTCGGATATCTCGACGGCACGCTGCTCGCCACCGACGATCGATTCGGCCGCGGCACGTACCTCGGTCGCCTCCGAACCCTGCTCGTCATCGGACACGGCGGGAGAATCGCTCTGCGCCGCATCGGTTTTCGCGGCCACATACTCCTGGATGACCAGGTGGGCGTTGGTACCACCGAATCCGAATCCGGAGATCCCGATGGTGGCGGTGCCGCTGTAGCGCGGGAATTCGGTGGGATCCTCCACCACCTTCAGCCGCGCCTGGTCGAACGGGATATACGGATTGGGCCCGGCATAGCCGATATTCGGCGGAATAATGTTGTGCTGCAACGCCGTAAGCACCTTGGCCAGGCTCGCGGCGCCGGCACCGGATTCCAGATGTCCGAAGTTGGTCTTGGCCGAACCCAGCAGGGCCGGCTTATCGGCGTCGCGCCCACGGCCGACCACCCGGGCCAGCGCATCGGCCTCGATCGGATCGCCGATCAAGGTGCCGGTTCCGTGCGCCTCGATGTAGTCCACCGTCGAGGGGGCGATACCCGCGTCACGGTACGCCCGGCGCAGCACGTCGGCCTGGGCATCCGGATTGGGTGCGAAGATGCCGTTGGACCGGCCATCGGAATTGACCGCGCTACCCTTGACCACGCCGAGGATCCGGTCCCCGTCGCGCTCGGCGTCGGCCAGACGCTTGAGCACCACCATTCCGGCGCCCTCACTACGGACCATACCGTCGGCATCGGAGGAGAACGCCTTGATGTGCGCGTCCTTCGCGACCGCACCGATCGAATCGAATCCGAGCGTGATCACCGGGGACAGCAGCATATTCACGCCACCGGCCAGCGCCACCGCGGCATCGCCGTTGCGCAGCGCGCGCACCGCGTCGTGCACCGCGACCAGCGTCGACGAGCAGGCGGTGTCGATCGACACGGACGGGCCGCGGAAGTCGTAGAAGTACGACACCCGGTTGGCGATGATCGAGGTGGCGGCGCCGGTCAGCCCGTAGGCCTCGGCCGAGGCCGGCGCATCCGGATCCGGCTTGCTCAGACCGAGGGAGGCGATCATCTGGAAGTCGTTGGTGGAGGTTCCGATGAAGACACCGACCGACTCACCCTTGAGGGTGTTGGCGGGAATCCGCGCATGCTCCAACGCTTCCCAGGTGAGCTCCATCATCAGGCGCTGCTGCGGATCGACCCGCTCGACCTCGACCGGCGACATGGCGAAGAACTCCGCGTCGAAACCCTTCACCACCTCCTGATCGAGATAGCCGCCGCGGGTATTGCGAGCCGCCACGGTCGCGGCGATATCCGGATCGCCCAGGAACTCCGACCACCGGCCCTCGGGCCGGTCCCGGATGCCGTCCCCGCGGTTGATCAGGAAATCCCAGGTGGATTCGGGAGTATCGCCGGCCCCCGGTAGCCGCGTGGACAACCCGACGATCGCGATATCGTGCGCTTCACCCGGCTGATATCCGGCGGTGTAGTAGGACTCGTCCGAGGACTCCTCCGGCAGATCCGGCTCACCGTTGATGATCCGCTCGGCCAGCGACCCGATGGTCGGATGCTGGTACACGATGGTCGCGTTCAGCATCACCCCGGTCAGCTCTTCGATATCGCCGCCCAGGGCGATGGCATCGCGGGAGGCCAGACCGAACTCCTCCATCGGCCGGTCCACCGTGATCTGCTCGATCGGCTGGCCGGTGGCCTCGGCCACCCAGCGCTGCAGCCACTCCCGGAGCTCGGCCACCGACATATCGGTACCGGAACCGGGCTCGGCAACCGCGGCTTCGGTGACCGCAGCGGTCTGCTGACCGGCGCTGTCGACGTCGTCGGTGTGCGTGGTCTGGGTGCCCTCGTTGTCAGCCATCAATTCCTCAAGCTACCTGGGTGCGAATAGTGCGCGGGCGGGGATTGACAGCTGGAAGCCGTCATGTGGATAACTCTCGGGCTGTGGATGAACCCAGCTCCGAATCCGGCGAGACTCACCGGTAGTGCAACTCACCGGCAGCACGACTACTCTTCGTCCGGCGCGTCGGGGAAGGCCTGCTGCTGATATCCACCACGCAGCGTGCCCTCGAGGTAGGCGCCTCGGCAGGCCCGCCGGGCCAGCTTGCCGCTCGAGGTACGCGGAATCGAACCGGCCGGCACCAGCAGCACATCGCGCACGGTGACACCGTGGCGCTGGGAGATCGCACCACGCACCGCGTCGGCGATCTCCTGCGGATCGGCCTTGTGGCCGCCCGGACCGCGCTCGGCGACGATCACCAACTGCTCGGACGCGTCGTCGGCGTCGTACTTCAGGCCCGCATGGCTGTCCGCGGCGAACACCTCGGCCGGCAGCTGATTGGCCGGCACCGAGAACGCCGCCACGAATCCCGGGCGCAGCAGCTTACTGGCCTCCTGCGCGGAGAACTCCAGGTCCTGCGGATAGTGGTTGCGCCCGTCGACGATAACCAGATCCTTGACCCGGCCGGTGATATACAGCTCACCGTCGACGTACACGCCGTAGTCACCGGTACGCAGCCAGATGGCGTCCGCGGGCGCACCCTCGGCATGCGAATGCTCCGGCTGCCGGTTCGGCAGCTGATTCTTGAAGGTGTCGCGGGTTTCCTGCTCGCGACCCCAGTACCCGATACCGATGTTGTTGCCGTGCAACCAGATCTCACCGACCCGCCCCTCGGGCTGCTCCCGGGCACCCTCGGCCGCGTCGATCGACTCCGGATCGACGATCGCCGCCCACTGCGACAGTGCCACATAACCGCAGCTGACCTGCGCGATCGCATTCTCGGCCGTTTGGTCCACCTTGACCACGCGACCCGCGTTCAGCTCATTGCGGTCGACGTAGATGACCTTGGCCTCATCCTCGGCGCGGGTCGCGGAGACGAACAGGGTCGCTTCGGCCATGCCGTAACAGGGCTTGATCGCGGTCTTGGGCAGACCGTACGGGGCGAAGGCCTCGTTGAACTTCTTCATCGAGGACGTGGTGACCGGCTCACTACCGTTGATCAGGCCGATCACATTCGACAGATCCAGCGATTCGCCCTTCTTGGGCAGACCGCGCGCGGCGGCATGCTCGAAGGCGAAGTTCGGCGCGGCCGCGAAGGTGCCGGCGCCGTCGGAGACCGCGGCCAGCTCGGAAATCCAGCGTCCCGGTCGCCGGACGAACGCGGTCGGCGACATGATGGTGATGTATTTGCCACCGATCGACGGCAGGATCACGCACAGCAGACCCATGTCGTGGTACAGCGGCAGCCAGGTGACACCGCGCGAATTCCAGTCCAGATTGATCGCGTTGATCATCTGCAGCAGATTGGTACCGACCGCGCGGTGGGTGATCTCCACACCGGCCGGGGTACGCGTCGAACCCGAGGTGTACTGCAGGTACGCGATATCGTCCACGCGCAGATCCGGACGCACCCAGTTCTCGCCCAGGTTGTCGGGCACCGCGTCGACGGCGATTATGCGCGGCCGCTGCGGGGCCGGCAGCGGCCGGAAGAACTGACGCACTCCCGCGGCGGCCGAACTGCCGGTCAGAATCGCCGATGGGGTGCAGTCACCCAGCACCGCGTGCAGTCGATCGGTGTGGCCGGGTTCGTCCGGATCGAACAGCGGCACCGCGATGGTCCCGGCATAGATCGCGGCGAAGAAGGAGACCACGTAGTCCAGGCCCTGCGGCGCCAGAATCGCCACCCGGTCGCCCGGTTTGGTCACCTGTTGCAGGCGAGCGGCCACCGCGCGCAGCCGAATGCCGAATTCCTTCCAGGTCAGATCGTGGTATTCCCCGTCGCGCTCACGGGAGTAATCGATATACCGATACGCGAGATCATTGGCGTCGTTGCGCGTGTGCTTCTCGACATAATCGACGAGGGTGCGGCCCTCGGGAATTCTGATGTTCCCGGTTTCGTCCAGGTAGTCGTCGAAAGTCTCGTCCGTCATTCCTTCTCCTCCGAGGCACACCCAGCACGGCGACATGACCGCTTCAACCTGTGAGGCCCCGACTGTTCCTTCAACCCGCCTGCGCTTCGTAGCTACGAGGGCGCGCCTGCGGCTTTGCGACGATCTTGCGCGGCGATCGCCGAGTGGCCAGATGTACTCGAGCCAGGGACATGTTACAGAGCAGGCCCCGAAGCGGTCTTCGGAGCGAGTCGAAAAACAATTCTCCCGGCTTGCCCATGGTGACTCGCTACGACTCCTCTCGCAGCAACGGGATCACCGGTGCGAAAGCGTCCATCTGCGTCGGAAACACTCCAACATATGACATCGATGTCAATCGCCGCACGTTACGAATCTGGTCGGCGATCTCCTCGTATGTGCCGATGGCCACATACGGAGAATCCAGGATATCCCGAACCGACAGCTGCACATCGACCTCGAGATCCGGATGCAGGCCCTTGTCGATCGCGGCCAGCGCCATCTCGGCGGTGCGCTCACGATCATCGGTGACGACCACCGCGGTGATGGTCCAATTCAGCTCGATATCGGCGAACCGATCCCCGGCGGCCTCCTTGATCAGATTCACCTTCTCGACGGTCTTGTCCAGGGTGATACCCGACAGCAGGCCCTTACCGTCCTTGGTGGTGCGCGGCACGATGGAGATGATGTCGGCGTGTTCGGCGGCCAGGCGCAACATCTTGGGACCGCCACCGCCGGTCACCAGCGGCGGCCGCGGACCCTGCCGCGGTCGCGGGGTGCCCTTGATACCGCGCACCTGATAGTGCTTGCCCTCGAAGTGGCACTCCTGTCCGCGCAGCAGCACATCCAGGATGGTCAGCGTCTCGTCCAGTTTCTCGAGCCGCACCCCGGGCGTTTCGTAGGGCAGTCCGGCCGCCTCGAATTCGCTCTTGATCCATCCCGCACCGACGCCGAGCTCCAGGCGGCCCCGGGACAGCACGTCGATGGTGGCGGCATCCTTGGCCAGCACCACAGGATGACGGAAACCGTTGGCCAGCACCGAGGTTCCGATCCGGATCCGGTCGGTGGCCACCGCCAGCGCACCGAGCGCGGCGATCGGGCCGACCTGAGGTCCCAGATGATCGGGGATCGCGAAGGAGTCGTAGCCGTACTCCTCGGCCTGCTGCGCGAGTTTCACGAACTTGCGCGCCCCGCCCTCCTGCTGATTTCCCTCACCGGCAGCAGCGAATCGGAACGCGCGCGCGGGCACGCCCAACGCTGTCATCTCGGCACCGCTGGTCACGCCGACGGCGGTTTCTGTCATGAACAATTGCTCCTGGCTGTGCTGAAATGCTGCGGCCCCACCTGGCCCGGAACCCATATCCGAGCCGCGCGGTGGCACGATCACCGCTGCACTTTACAGCCTTCACCAAATCTGAGTGACCCTCAGGTTTAGTTTCGGTCGCGGGCCCCCGCGCGGTCCTACGCGTGCGGCGGATGCGGAGCGTTGGCGATGAGTCCCTCGGCCCATCCCGCCGTCCAATGGGTCGCCGTCGTACCGTCCTGATCGACCGCGAACGAGTTGTACAGCGAGTGCACCGGGTTACCGGCCGCGTTGACCAGCTTCAGCAGGCTCGGGATCATATTCACCGGATTCATCGCATCCGGTGGGGCCGTGCAGATCAGATCGCCCGGAGCGCAGATCGTGAAGGTGCGACCGGCCAACTCCCCGAACCCCGAACGCGGACCGGTCATCGTGATACCGGGAACCGAAATGCCCTTCAGGGTCACCTCCGCACCCACACCGTCGGGCGTCTGGCCGATCTCGGTCGCCTGGCCGGGACCGCCGGCCCGGCGGCCGTCGGCGATCAGGGTTACTCCGAGCACCTGATCCGCGCTGACCGGCCCGCTCCCGTTCCCGATCTGCTCGGCGATATCACCGGCGATGACCGCGCCCTGGGAGAAACCGGCGATCACATAGTTGGTCAGCGGGCATTGTTTCGACATCCGCGTCAACTCGTCGGTGGCCCGCTGTGTGCCCTCCGAACGACTGTTGTTGTAGGACTGCTGACCGTCCGGCGGAAACGCGATCGGATTGGAGAACTGCGCGACGTAAGGGACGGTATACACGTCGACGCGGGACTCCGGGAACTTCGCTCGCACCGGCTTGGTCACATTCAGCATCAGCGAGGCCGGATTGGCCGTCGGATTATGCGGATCGTCGGTGCTGCTCGACTCCCACGTACCCGGAATTGCCAGTAACTGCACATCCGGGCAGGACGCCGGTTGACTGTTCGGCCGCGGTGGTTTCGTCGGTTGCGGGCCCGGAACGTTCAGACGACCCGCGAGCAGGTACCACAGCAGCAGCACGATGACGATCCCCAGAACCGCCAAGATCAACAGCATCAGACAGCCGGGCCGGCGGCGCCTGCCACCGGCGTAGCCCGAACCTCGCCGCGCGCTCATTTGCCGCAGTAGGACTGATTGGCGGTGTCCAGATAGGTCTGCGCGACCTGCTCGACCGGCATCTTGTGCGGATCGAACCCGGGATCGGAACCGGCCATCGCGGTGACGTAGGTCCGGATCTCGAGCGGATTGACGTTGTGCGACTGGCTGGTGCAGATGTAATTGGCCGCCGCGATCGCGATATCGGGACTCGACGGCGTCACTCCGCGCGAACTCAGTGCGGCCAGATACGCCTTGTCCTTGTCGGTGAGCTGCGGCGGCGGCGGGGAGGAGGTGATCGCCTGCGGCTGTTCGGAGCCGCTGGGGGGCTGAGCCGGCTGCTGCGGCGCCGGCTGCTGCTGCGGCGTCGGCCGCCCGCCACCGGCCGAGGTCGGCGCGGATGTGGTCGCCGATGCGCTGGGCTTCACCGTGGTGGACGGCGCCTCAACCGACGGAGTACTCGACGCCGTCGAATCATTACCACCGCAGGCGGCCAGCATTCCGGTGGCCGTCAGCGCCAGCAGCACGCCGGCCGTCCTGGCACGGGCACCGCGCCAGGTCCTGCCCCGCGCATGCCCGATCTGCACGTGCGCACTGTGCTGTGGTCCGCCCCGCTGGGTCGCAAGCATGTATCCGTATCCTCAATCCTGGGTTCTCGGCGTCGGCTCCACCGACGCGGATTACTGTACTTGCGGCACATATGAGCACTCTGAGGTTCGGTGCGACCGCACAGCACCCGCCTGGCTCACGACACCACGCCGATTCGGGACATACTCGCTTTCTACGGCGCGTGGACCTCCGGGGGCTTGCCCTTGGGCAGCACGATGAATCCGGTCTGGAAATTCTGCTGCATACCACCCGGGACCGGGAACTCATCGCTGATCGGATAGCCGAGCCGGCCGTTCTCGAAGCCCTCGTGCCCCCACGCGTCCATGAACGGTCCATTCCGTACCGCCCACGCCGCCGACAGCGGGCTCCAGTAGATATTGCCGCCCTCGAATCGGCTGAACCGGCCCAGCGCCTTGCTCGGCAGTTCCTCCGAGGTGGGGAAGCCCAGCGGGCTGTTCTCGAATCCCATCTGCCCGTACTTGCCCAGGATCAGACCGCCCAGCCGGTGCGCACCGGACCTGGCGCTGAAGTACAGCGGCCCGTTCTGGAAGGCCTGGACGAAGCCATCCCTATTCGGCGTCTTGGCCTCCGCGCCGATCGGGTAACCGGCCGGTCCGTGTTCGAAGCCCTGATGCCCCCACTCGGCCAGGATCGCGCCGCGCACCACCTGGGCGCCGGTCTGCGGACTCCAATAGATCGAACCGCCCTGGAAACTCTGGAACCGTCCGTGTCCGTCCGGCAGCGGCCGTTCGGCGTCGGTCGGCAGGCCCAGCGGACTGCCCGGCCCGCCGGCGGCCTGGTAGGTACCGGCGATGGCGCCCGCCACCGCATGCGGTGC
>JAFMQT010000078.1:11323-12841 GCA_017354515.1 Nocardia sp.
GGGGGGGGGGGGCGGGCGACCAGAACATGCGCCCGCCCTTGAAATCCTGCGCGCTTCCGCCGCGGACCTGATATTCGCCCGTGACACAGTCGCCGAGCCACTTGTCCACCTGGATCGCCCCGGCGATCGCCCCGCTGGGCGCGCACGCGGGTTTGTCCGCGGGCGTACCGAGGGCGGCCGCGGCCTGCGGCCAGGACTGACGCATTTCGAAATCCCAGTACGGCCACGAATGGGTGCCGGACGGCCGCCAATTGGCCTGTACCGGGATATGCAGCTTGTTCAGTTTGTCGACGAAGTTCTGCGAGGTCAGCCGGGACAGCATCTCCAGGCCCATACCCGCGTAGTTGGTGCTGACAAGGGGCAGGCCCGAGGGCGTGTCGTGAGTTCCGGTGGCGCCGGTGCCGGAGGAGACATACATGCTGACGCCCTTCAGTTTCGGCGCCAGCTGCATCGGATCGTGGTCGGCCCATTGCTGATCGGTCGGTCTGCCCCACATGGCATTCGCGTCGTAACCGCCGGCATCGCGCATCGCGAACATGATCGCCTGCGGCATGCCGACTGTCGTGGTGGTCAGAAAGCCCGAATAGGAGGCCGCGTACTTGACCCAGTTCGGATTGCGGCCGGCCAGGAACATCGCCGCCGTACCACCCATCGAAAGCCCGGCCACCCCACGCACATTCGTGGCCCGCCACTGACTCTCGAGCAGCGGCGGCAGTTCCTTGGTCAGGAAGGTTTCCCACTGGTAGTTCCGGCCGTTGTCCTGCTGTACCCAGTCCGAATAGAAACTCGATTGGCCACCCACCGGCAGCACCACGGTGACGTTCTTGTCGGCGTAGAAGTCCTCCGCGCCGGCGTCTTTGGTCCAGCCGCTCTGATCGTCCTCGGCGCGCAGGCCGTCCAGCATGTACAGCACCGGGAACTTCGCATCCGGGTGCAGGTTCCAGTCCCGCGCCAGCAGCAGCTGGACCTGGATGGGTGTGCGCATCGACGGCGAGTTGATCCACAGCGAGACCCGGCGCTCGGTCAGCCACACCACCTTCTGCACGGTGACTCCGGGCGGTGCCGGAACCGCGGCCGGTTCGGCGGTCGCCGGTGTGGCGCCGAGATCTCCCGGACCGGCTCCGGGATCGGTGATTCCGGCGGCCATCGGCACCAGTGCCAGGGCCGCCAGGATCGCCAGCCGGCGCCACCGGCCTGCGCGAACCGTCCCCCGTGCGAGCGATGCCTCACATGCCACAAGCGCAGTTGTACCGCGCGATGGCCGCTCGAGCCGGTAGACGCGCGGACAGCAACACGAAAAATCCCTGCGCAGTATCGATCCCGGTCGACTCCGCAAAACCACAGCACCGAATCCGGGCCCGGAACGTCGATCACGGACAGGTCAGCGGCCTGCCGATTCTTCGCTGAGGTCCGCCCATTCCCGCCAGGTCGCCAGTCGCTGTTCGTATTCGGCCTCGGCGCGCGCGATCAGGCCCCTACCGAAAAAGACCCGCAGCGGCGGCTCGGGCGCGTCCACGA
>JAFMQT010000079.1 GCA_017354515.1 Nocardia sp.
CAGGATTTCCGGGTCGATGACCAAACCCGCCCCCAACAGCAACTGCTCCCCGGGCTCGAGCACCTCGCGCACGCCGGTCAGGAACCGAGCGCGTTCCTCGGGCACCAGATTGCCGATGGTCCCACCGAGGAACGCGATCATCCGGCGACCGCCGCGCGGCAGATCGCGCAGGGTTTCGGTGAAGTCGCTGACCACGCCGTGCACCGCGAGCCGCGGGAACTCCGCGCCCACCCGTGCGGCCGCCTGCCGCAGCGCGGACGCCGAGACATCCTGCGGGACATAGGTCTTCAGCGGCCCCTCGGACTGCAGGGCCGACAGTAGCAGCCTGGTCTTGTCCGCCGAACCGGCTCCCAGCTCGACCAGCACCTCGGCCTGCGCGATACCCGCGATCTCCCCGACGACCCGCTCCAGCAGTGCCCGTTCGGTGCGGGTCGGGTAGTACTCCGGCAATGCGGTGATCGCCTCGAACAGTTCACTGCCGCGCGCATCGTAGAACCATTTGGGCGGCAACGATTTCGGCGTGGCGGTCAGCCCGATACGGGCGTCCGAGCGCAGCGCGGCGGCCATATCCGCATCGGTGAGATGGATATCCAGCGTCGGTTCGATCATGTACGGGCCCTTTCGGATTCGTCAGGTACGCGGGCAGGTTCCAGGGGTTCGACATTCAGAGGTTCGATGTCCAGGGGTTCGATACCGAGCCGACCGGGACGGGCCAGGACCAGCTGACGGTCCGCGATGGAATTCCAGCGCGGGTCGTCGTCGTAGGGTTCGGAGGCGATCACGGCGATATCGTCGGTGACCAGCACCGACAGCGCGTGATAGACGGCTGTGGCCCACAGGGTCTCGCCATCGGACAGCAAGAGGTTCACTCTCGCGTCCGGCGCGTAGTCCAGTACCGTCCGCACCAGATCACCCAGTACTTCCCGGGGCTCACCTCCCCTGAAGCCGTCCCGATCGCGATCGTGATCGGTCAAGGCGGCGTGCAGGATCACCCACAGCGCGGCCGAATCGGTGCCGGATTCGGCGTGCAGCAGATCCGGGGCACCGAATCGCTTCGCGACCTCCGGCAGGACCGTCCGCCAGTGCGGGATGACCCCGTTGTGGCTGAACGCCCACCGCCCGTCTACGAACGGCGCGCAGGCGGAGCGCTCCACCGGCATACCGACCGTCGCCGAGCGCACGGCGGCCAGCACCGCGGTCGAGGACAGTTGCGGCAGCACCTCGTCCACGGCCGGATCGGACCAGATCGGCGCGGCATTGCGGTAGCGGGAGGCGCCACCTCCCGGCGGCCACCAGGCCACCCCGAAGCCGTCCGCGTTGACGGTCCCGCCGCCGCGCATATCCCTGGGCGCCCAGGACTGGGTGCGCAGCGAATGCGTTCCCCGGGTGAGTATTTCACCGACCGGCGCGGCTGGTCCCAGATAACCGAGGTGCCGGCACATCAGCATTCGTCCGGGCGCAGATCACGGGCCAGGCGGAAACCGGCGAAGATCTGCCGGCGAATCGGATGATCCCAGTTGCGGAAGGTGCCGCGGCAGGCCACCGGATCGGTGCCGAAGCTCCCGCCGCGCAGCATCCGGTAGTCGCCGCCGAAGAACACCTCGGAGTATTCGCGGTACGGGAAGGCTTCGAAACCCGGATACGATTCGAATCCCGACGCGGTCCACTCCCAGACATCGCCGATCAGCTGATGCACCCCGGCCGGTGAGGCCCCGGCGGGATAGGCGCCCACCTCGGCCGGTTCCAGATGGCGCTGGCCGAGATTCGCGGTGGTCTCGCCCGGTTCCTCGGCGCCCCAAGGATATCGGCGCGAGATTCCGGTGGCCGGATCGAAACGTGCGGCCTTCTCCCATTCCGCTTCGGTGGGCAGGCGTTTGCCGGCCCAGTTGGCATAAGCCTGTGCCTCGAACCAGCACACGTGCACCACCGGCTGCCGCGGACGGACCGGGGTCAGCGTCCCGAAAACTCGCCGCCACCAGGTGTTGTCATGCGCGCGCTGCCAGAACTGCGGCGCGGTGAGACCGGCCTCGACCCGATACGCCCAGCCGCGCGTCGACCACAGTTCGGGCCTGCGATAGCCGCCGTCCTCGATGAACTCCAGATACTGGGCGTTGGTCACCGGCGCCGCGTCGATCGCGAATCCCGGAATGTCGACCTTATGGGCGGGGCGTTCATTGTCCAGCGCCCATGGATCGTCGGAGGTCCCCATGGTGAACTCCCCACCCGGAATGACGATGTCGCCGGTTACCGGCGTCCGCGCGGCGGGGGCGGGTGCGGCGGTCAGGACCGCCGGCCCTTGGCGCAGCTGATGGGTGGCCAGCATGGTCTCGGCGTGCTGCTGCTCGTGCTGAGCGATCATGCCGAAGGCGAAACCGTTGTGCACCAGTCGTTCTCCCCGCAGCGGACTGTCCCGCAGGACCTCCAGGGACCGCCGGCGCACCGCGGCCACGTAATCGCGGGCCTGCTCCGGGCCCAGTAGCGGGAGCGCCGGGCGGTCGGCCCGGGGGTGACGGAAGGCGTCGTAGAGGTTATCGATATCGGCGCGCACCGCGCCACGCTCGCCGACCGTGCGTACCAGCCACAGATCCTCCTGATTGCCGATATGGGCCAGATCCCACACCAGCGGGCTCATCAGTGGTGAATGCTGCGCGGTCAGATCCTGCTCGCCGACCGAATCGGTGAGGACTTGTGTGCGGGCGCGGGCGCGGACCAGCACCTCCTCGATCCGCTCCCGCAGGTCTTCGCACCGGGCCCCCTCGGTGTCGGCCGCCTGATCGCTTCCCGTATCCAGAGTCATGGGTTCACTCCCAACCATCGCACCGGACTTCCCGCTGTGTTTATTCGCCGGCTGTCGTTCATTGGCCGGCTGTCATTTCGACGCCGTCCCCCGGCGCTCGTCCCCGCCGGCAGCGCCGCGCCGCGGCGGCAACCTGGTCGGCGGCCGCGCCGGTACCCGCGTTCTCCGCCGCGAGGGTCAGCAGATCGACTGCCGCCGAACGTATTTCGTTATCCCGCAGACCGCAGCGAGCCGCCTGCGCCCAGTGGTCCGCCACCGGTTCGGCGATTCGATGCGCCTGGGCGATCACCTCCGGACTCGACATCAGTGCGTCGATCACGTGGATCGGCACCTCCCACTGGTCCCCCGGCTGGGCGTCCAGATATCGGACCTCGAGGTGCCCGCACGCGCGCACGGGCGGGAAGATCGTGGTCAGGTGGTAGTCGAGGTCGGCGGATTCGGGCCGGCGGCCGACCTCCTCATCGAGCGCACCGCACAACCAGTCCGCGAAACTCGCGCCCGGCGGGGCGGCCCAGTCGGCCTCACCGTCGCCCTGAGCCCCGGTGGCGCGCACGCACAGCAGTGGAACATCCAATGCCCAGCGCCCGTACTCGCCGACCGGATCGGCCCAACTGTGCACCGGCGGGCGGGTGCGGGTGTGATCCAGGCGCAACCAGGTCCGCATCCGCTGCGAGGCCCAGGTGCCGGCCGGGGCGCCGTGCAGCCGTGGGGAGCAGGCGAAGGCCGCCACCAATGCCGGCCCGATCGTATAGAGGGCGTTCCAGCGCGCGGCAATCTCGGACCGATCGCCGCCGGCATCCACGCTGACCTGGGTGGCGGCCGTATTGCACATCATGAGCTTGCCGTACGGGCCGATTCCGGCGAAACAACGTTCCATGGCGCGATAGCGCGGCAACCGCAGTAATCGGCGGGCGCGCCGATCGGCGTCGGCGGCGGCCGAAATCATCCGGATCGAATGCTTGCCGAGAAGTCTGTCCAGGAATCGCGAATCCTCGCGGAGCCGCCGGCACAGCTGGGTGGCGTCGTCGCAGGGGGTGCTGGACAGTTCGATCTGACCGCCGGGCTCGAGGGTGATCCGGCTGCCGCCGGGAAGTTCCGAGGCCGGGGAATCGGGAGAGATGGATCGCGGCGCGTAGGGACCGAGCGCATCCGCCAGCACCGCCAGATTCGGACGCGAATCCGACGCCGAAGACTCCACCCGCGCGGTGAGCCACTCCAATTCGGCGCCGATCAGTCTGGGCGGGCCCTGTTTGAAGCACACGCCGCCGATATAGGCCTCCGCGGCCGCCCGCGAGGACAGCTCGGCCCCCGCGCCGACCGGCGTCGAATCCACCGTGACCGCCATGCCAACCTCCGATCGACCGCCGGATCCGTACGCACCCGGGGCCGGTATCGCGTATAGCTGTGTCCGCGGACCCGGCCGTATCTTCCGCAGACTCGATCCAGGGTAGCCGCGACGGCGGACAGAAATCTCGAACAACAGGTGAATGCACTGTTCACCGGCGAACGTCCCGAACGCGGCGACGGCCCACCGGCGCCCGCTGTCCGACGCCGGTCGCCCGATATGCCTTACCGTCGCTATGTGCTCGATATCGACCGCCTGCGCGCCGACATCCCCGCCTACTCCGATACCACCGGCCAGTCCCCGGTATTTCTGGACAGCGCGGGATCCTCGCTCCCGCCGCGCGTGGTGCTGGACACCGTCATCTCCCATCTGCGCCGTGAGGCCGAGATCGGCGGCTACCGCGCGGCGGCCGAACGGCTCGACGACCTCGACGCCGCCAGGTCCGATATCGCCACGCTGATCAACGCCGCCCCCGCCTCGATCGCCCTGAGTGACAGCGCGTCCCGATCCTGGTCGGACTTCTTTTACTCCGTCCCGCTCGAGCCCGAGGATCGGATTCTGATCTCGGGATCCGACTACGCCTCCAATGCCATCGCGGCCCTGCAGCGGGCCCGGGTCACCGGCGCCACCGTGGAAACCATTCCCAGCGACTCCACTGGGCAGCTGGATCTCGAGGCCCTCGCCGATATGGTCGACGACCGCGTGAAACTGGTGTCGCTGCTGCATGTTCCGACCAATGGCGGGCTGATCAATCCGGTCGCCGAGGCCACCGCGATCGCCCATCGCGTCGGCGCCCTGGTCCTGCTGGACGCCTGCCAGGCGGTCGGTCAGATCGACATCGATGTCACCGACCTCGGCGTCGACGCCCTCTCGGCCACCGGTCGCAAATGGTTGCGCGGCCCGCGCGGCACCGGATTTCTGTATGTGCGCCCGGAGGTGTGCCGGGATCTCGAGCCCGGCCGTCTGGATCTGCGCGGCGCGGCCTGGATCGACCCCGCCGAATATCGCGTGGCCGACGATGCCACCCGATTCGAATTCTCGGAATGCGATGTCGCCGCGCGGCTGGGACTGGGCGCGGCGGTGCGCTATCTGCTGGATCTGGGCCCGGCAGCGGTCTATTCGGCGATCTCGGACAATGCCGAATATCTGCGGCTGCACCTGCCCGGCATCCCCGGAGTCAGCGTGCACGATCTCGGCACCCGGTTCGCCGGAATCGTCTCGTTCACCGTCACCGGCCGCGATCCCCTCGAAATCCGTGACCGGCTACGCGAATCCGATGTGACGATCACCGCCAGCCACCGCGCCTCGACGCTGCTGGATATGACCGCCCGCGGCCTGGACACGGTCTTGCGGGCGTCACCGCACGCCTTCGTCAGTACGGGCGAACTGGACAGATTTCTCGACGCACTCGACGCCGCGATCACCCGCGGCGACTGAGGCGGTATCGTCGGACTCCGCCGTCACCGCCGGTCCCCGGCGATCGGCGGGCAGTGAACCCGGATGCCGATATCACCGTGTATCCGTATGTACAGCGCAAGCCGTCAGTACGTATTTCGTCAGTACAGCGTTACCCGAACGATCACGCTCGGGCGCGGATCTGCCGCGCCCGCACAGCAGGTGGTGCAGGTGACCGGCCCGCGGGCCGGGCGAAGACGGGAGTTCGAGGGTGAGCCGGTTTACCGAGGAAATGTTCACGAGCGCCGACAGCTCCGGCCGGGGGCTGGTCACCGGGGAGCCCGACGCTCCGGTGCGCCGCGGCTGGGATGAGATCCATCGACTGGCCCGCCGGATGGCCGGCGCGCTGGCCGCCGCCGGAATCGGGCGCGGCCACGCGGTGGGTGTGCTGGCTGGTCTGCCGGCCGATATCGCACCGGTCTGCCAGGCCATCTGGATGCGCGGGGCCTCGATCACCATGCTGCATCAGCCGACTCCACGCACCGATCTGGCGCTGTGGGCGCGCGATACCGACACCGTGCTGACGATGATCGACGCGCGCGCAGTGGTGCTGGGCAGCCCCTTCGAACCGGCGGCGCCGCTGCTGGCCGAACGCGGCATCACCGTGGTGCCTGCCGGTGAGCTGGCCGAGGGCCCCGATACCGATCCGCTGCCGACCGACGAATCCGATATCGCACTGCAGCAGTTGACCTCCGGTTCCACCGGATCGCCGAAGGCGGTGCGGATTACCCACGACAATTTCTTCGTCAACGCGCACGCCATGTTCGACCGGGTGAAGTTCCAGCTGGAACAGGACGTGATGGTCAGCTGGTTGCCCCTGTTCCACGATATGGGCATGGTCGGATTCCTCAGTGTGCCGATGCAATTCGGCGCCGAGGTAGTCTGCGTGACCCCACTGGACTTCCTGCGCCGGCCCATTCTGTGGGCCGAACTGATCTCCAAGTATCGCGGAACCGTCACCGCCGCACCCAATTTCGCCTACTCGCTGCTCGCGCGGCGACTGGCGCGCGCCGAGGACGGCAGCCTGGATCTGAGCTGCGTGCGGTATATGTGGAACGGCGCGGAACCGGTCGATCCGGACACCATGGCTGCCCTCGCCGCGGCGGGAGAGCGATTCGGATTGCGGCCGAGCGCCCTGACGCCGGTCTACGGAATGGCCGAAACCACACTGGCGGTATCGATTCCGGAGCCGGATGTGGGCCAGATCGTCGACACCGTCGATGCCGACCTCCTCGAAGCGCTGGGTAAGGCCGTCCCGGTCCCCGATCCGGAAACCCATCGCGGACCGGTACGCCGGCTGCCGCAACTGGGCCGCGCGGTGGACAATCTCGCAGTGCGGGTGGTCGACGATGAACACCGCCCGCTACCCAACCGCTCGGTGGGCGTTATCGAGGTGCGCGGGCCCGCCGTGACCTCCGGCTATCTCACCGTGGACGGATTCCGCCCCGCACGCGGCGCCGAGAACTGGCTCGACACCGGCGATATCGGCTATCTGACCGAGGACGATTCCATCGTGATCTGCGGACGGGTCAAGGATGTCATCATCATGGGCGGGCGCAATATCTTCCCCACCGATATCGAGCGGGCCGCACTGCGGGTGCGCGGGGTGCGGCCGGGCAATGCGGTCGCGGTGCGCCTGGATGCGGGGCAGAAGCGAGAGAGTTTCGCGGTCGTGGTCGAGAGCAACGACTACGCCGACGCGGAGCTGGTGCGCCGCATCGAACATCGGATCGTGCACGAGGTGTTCAGCGCGGTCGGCGCGCGACCGCGTAGTGTCACGGTGCTCGAACCCGGAGCCCTGCCGAAAACGTCCTCGGGGAAGTTGCGCCGTTCGGCCACAGCGGCGCATCTGGGCTGAATCCGGTCTGCCGCCGCATCATTCGCGAGGTCAGTCCTGGAACGGATACCGGTCGCCGAGCGGGGCTCGGTCCTGATAGACGAACGCGGCCACCAGATCGTCGGCCACGCGCAGAATTTCGTCGCGGCCCTCGACGATCGCGCACATGTCCAGCGGCAGCGCCCGCAGGCCGAAGACCGCGCCGATCAGATTCCCGGCGACCGCGCCGGTGGAATCGGAATCGCCGGAGTGGTTGACCGACAACAGAAGTCCGCGGCGCGGATCTTCGGTGCGGATCGCCTCGAGCGCGCAGTAGACCGCGATGGCCAGACATTCCTCGCCGGTCCAGCCCTCACCGATCGCCTCGACGCCTTCCGGCGTGGCCGGTCCCTGCGCCGCGGCGGCGACCGCCTTGCCGAGCGCCGCGGTGGTTTCGGCACCGCCGGGCACCCGCGCCAGCTGAGCCATCGTCTCCGCCAGCGCCGCACGCAGTTCGGCGCCGGTGATCACCCGGTCGATGAGGGCCGCGAACGCACCGGCGGCCACCTGAGCGGTGAGATGTCCGTGGGTGAGTTGTGCGGCGCGCGCGGCGAGGTCGAACGAGGCCTCGGGGCCGGCCGCCATCATTCCGATCGGCGCCGACCGCATGACCGTTCCGCAGCCCTTGGAGTCGGGATTGACCGGACCGGGAGTACCCAGTGGCGCCGGCGGAACGAATTTCTCGCGCTGGCGGACCAGTCCGCGCATACACGCGCTGCCCGGCGATCGCGAGGCATACAGGAACCGCAGACCGGCCAGCCAGCCGTCCGGCCGCGGACCTGGCCCCTGCTCCTGCTGGGTGATCAACCAGCGCAGATACGCCTGGTGCAGGGCCGGAACCGGATCGGTTCCCGGCCGCGCGCGCAGCAGCGCCTCGGCGGTGAACAGGGTCATCTGGGTGTCGTCGGTGATCTCCCGCGGCTGCGAATCGTCCGGCGAGGGCGCGAAATCGGTCAGCCCGTCCGGACCGTGCCAATCGCGAATCGTATCCAGTTTGGCGAATTCGATCGGCCAGCCGAGGGCGTCCCCGACCGCACCGCCCAGCAACGTGCCCCGGTACCGATCGAAGATCACCGCATGGTCGCGCTCGACTGCCGTCATCGCGATGTGCCCCCTCGTCAGTTGATTCGATGGCGTTGATCCGACGGCGTCGATTCGGTGGCCGCCGGTTCGGTCGGCCACCGAGCCTAATGCATCTGATTCTGCGCCGCTTCCATTCCCACCCGCAGCAGCAGCTCCACCGCGTCCGCGGCCTGTTCGGCGACCACCGGCACCTCTTTGCGCTCGGGAGCGGCGAAGGGTTTCAACACGAAATCGGCGGGATCCTGCCGCCCCGGCGGACGCCCCACCCCGAAGCGAACACGTGCGTAGTCCTTGGTGGACAAGGCATTCGAGATCGACCGCAGACCGTTGTGGCCCCCCTCACCGCCACCGCGTTTGAGTCGCACCACGCCGAACGGCAGGTCCAATTCGTCGTGAATCACCACGACCTCGGTGGCCGGAATCGAGAAGAACCGGGCCAGCGCCGCGACCGGACGCCCCGACACATTCATATAGGTGCGCGGCTTGGCCAACAGCACCTTGCGGCCGTCGAGCCGGGCCTCCACCAGGTCGGCGCCCGACTTCTTGTGCACGCTGAACCGGCCGCCGATGCGCTCGGCGAGCACATCGACGACCAGGAAACCGGCGTTGTGCCGCGTGCGCTCGTACTCGGGACCGGGGTTGCCCAATCCGACCACGAGCGCCGGGGCACTCGACTCCGTCATCGAAAATGGTTGAGCTGTCGAGTTATTCGGCGCTCTCGCCCTCTTCGCCCTCGATCTCGGCCTCGGTGTCCGCAGCGGACGGGGCGACGATGATGTTGACGATCAGCTGCTCTTCGTCACCGGCCAGGGTGGTGCCGGCCGGCAGGGTGATCTGACCGGCGGTGATCTGGGTACCGGCCTCGAGGCCCTCGACCGAGACCTCCACGGCCTCGGGCAGCTTCAGCGCGTCGGCCTCGACCGACAGGCTGTTGGCCTCCTGGGTGACCAGGGTGCCCGGGCCGGCGTCGCCGGTCAGGGTGACCGGCACGTCGACGACGACCTTCTCGCCGCGTTTGACGATCAGCAGGTCGGCGTGCTCGATGTAGCGGCGGATCGGGTGTACGACCACGGACTTGGCCATGGCCAGCTGCTTCTTACCGTCGATCTCCAGGTCGACCACGGCATTTGTGCCGTGCTCACGCAGGATCGCGGCGAATGCCTGGGCGTTCAGGGCCAGATGTTTGGGGGCCTCACCGTGGCCGTACAGCACGGCCGGCACATTGCCGTCCCGGCGGGTACGGCGCGCGGCGCCCTTACCGAATTCGGTGCGAGTGGTCGCTGCGAGGACGCTGACATCGGACATGACTGAGAAACTCTCCTACGGCTTTCCGGGGCGGGCGGTGTGCAGGGCCACAGCTCGCCCGGAAATCGGGCCACCGTGGCGAAAGGTCTGCTCATCGGGCGACGACCACACGACGACGACGGAAGCCGGGCCGCGTCGATCACGGTGTGCACCTGGGTGCGACACCCTCGCCGAGACAACCTGAGAACAATAGCACGTCCGGGAAAACTCCCTGAAAAGGCCCCTGTTGCGGGGGAAGCGGGTCAGCGATTTCGGTTCGGCCCGGATCGGGGGAAAGCCACCGCTCCCGTATTCTGATGCTTTGTCGTTGTCCCGTGGACAGGAGCCGATCCGGTGAATTCCCCGTCAGCCAGCACGACCACATCCGGGCGGGTGGCCCAGGAGGCGGACCGGCGGCGCACCTTCGCGGTGATCTCCCATCCCGACGCGGGTAAATCCACCCTCACCGAGGCGTTGGCGCTGCATGCGAAGAAGATCGCCGAGGCCGGTGCCATCCACGGCAAATCCGGTCGCAAATCCACCGTCTCGGACTGGATGGAGATGGAGAAGGCGCGCGGCATCTCGGTCTCCTCGACCGCGCTGCAGTTCGAATACGGCGACTGCGTGATCAATCTGGTCGACACCCCCGGTCACTCGGACTTCTCCGAGGACACCTATCGGGTGCTGACCGCCGTCGACGCCGCGGTCATGCTGATCGATGCCGCCAAGGGCCTGGAACCGCAGACGCTCAAGCTGTTTCAGGTCTGCCGCCACCGCGGAATTCCGGTGATCACGGTGATCAACAAGTGGGACCGGCCGGGCCGGGCCCCGCTGGAGTTGCTGGACGAGATCAGCGAGCGGATCGGCCTGATCCCGACCCCGCTGTTCCTGCCGGTCGGCATCGCCGGCGATTTCCGTGGTCTGCTGCGTCGCGGCAAGGACGGCGCCGCCACCGAATACATCCACTTCACCCGCACCGCCGGCGGCGCCACCGTCGCCCCGGAGGAATCGCATACGCCCGAGCAGGCGACCCAGCGCGAAGGTGAGGCGTGGGAGACCGCGGCCGAGGAGAGCGAACTGCTCTCGGCCACCGGCGCCGACCACGATCAGGAGATGTTCCTGGCTGGGCAGACCTCACCGGTCATCTACGCCTCGGCGATGCTGAACTTCGGTGTGCGCCAACTCCTGGACACCCTGGTCGAACTGGCCCCGCCCCCCGGTGAGCGGGCCGCGGTCGAGGGCCCCCCGCGCGAGCCGGCCGATCCGTTCAGTGCGGTGGTGTTCAAGGTGCAGGCCGGAATGGACGCCGCGCACCGCGACCGGCTGGCCTTCATGCGCATCGTGTCCGGAGAGTTCGAGCGCGGCATGGTGGTCACCCACGCCCAGACCGGCCGGCCGTTCGCGACCAAATACGCGCTGACGGTATTCGGCCGCGAACGCGCCACCGTCGACACCGCCTATCCGGGCGATGTGGTGGGCCTGGTCAACGCCACCGCGCTCGCCCCGGGCCACACCCTGTTCGTGGACAAGAAGGTGGAGTTCGCGCCGATCCCGTCGTTCGCGCCGGAACACTTCGGTGCGCTGCGTGCCCGCAGCGCGGGCAAGTACAAGCAGTTCCGCAAGGCGATCGATCAGCTCGATTCCGAGGGGGTGGTGCAGGTGCTGCGCAACGACCTGCGCGGTGACGCCTCGCCCGTGCTGGCCGCGGTCGGTCCGATGCAGTTCGAAGTGGTCACCGCCCGGATGCAGGCCGAATTCGGGGTCGAGACGGAACTGGACTCACTGCCGTATCAGCTGGCCCGCCGCACCGACGCCGGATCGGCGCCGGAACTGGACCGGCAGCGCGGGGTCGAGGTCTTCACCCGCAGCGACGGAGCCATCCTGGCTCTGTTCAGCGATAAGTGGCGGCTGCAATACATCCGGAAGGAGATGCCGGAGCTGACGCTGGAGCCGTTGGTCGCTACCGCTGATTGAGCAGGTCAGCCGATCGCCTCGTCGGCCTCGCCCTCGGCGATGACCGCCGACGGCCCGGTCGCGTTCGCGGCCACCGCCGACCAATCGTTGCCGACCACCCCGAAGCGACTCGCCGTCAACCGCAGACTCGGCAGATCCGACAGCGACAGCACCACCTCGTAGGTGCGCTCGTATCCGGTGTGTGAGATCCGCCAGAGTCCGTCGTCGCACCGCACGTACCGATCGGAGTAGAAGGCCGCGCCGCGCAGCAGCATGTTGTGGCCGGGGATCATCACGGTATCGGCCAGATACCAGGTACCGGTCGCCTCATCGCCGTTCACGTCGATCTCGGGGTGATCGCACCGGTGTTCGGTGATCACGTGCGGGCCCAGTGTATTGCGCATGAAGGCCAGAAAGGCCTCGCGCGATTCGAACTGCAGGTACTCGCTGTAGGTCGCGGTCGCATCCGGAATCATCGTGTCGGCGAAGTCGGCCCACGATTTGGTGTCGAGTGCGCGCAGGTACCGGAACTTCAGCCGGCTTATCGCGGAGACGGCGTCGGAGTCCATACTTTCAGAATCCCACCGGAGACGGGGAATCTGCGCATATCGGCAAATCTGTATCGGATCGCTATACAGCATTCACCGGCGCCGTCGGGTCACGAGCCGTTGATGGTGAAGCAGGTCTTGCAGAAGTCCTCGCCGAATTCGGTGAGCCGCAAGCTCTTCCGCACGATCTTGGGCACCCGGCCGGCCTGTTTGAGCGCGGTTTCCACGATCGGCTGCACCTCGAGCACCATATAGCGGCTCAACACGACCGGATCGTCGGAGGTGGTCAGCAAACCCAGCCGGTTCAGGTTGATCAGGTACAGCCGGGACCGATCCGCGTACCGCACCCCGGCCTGTTCGGGCACCGAGGTCAGATCGCCGGCGACCAATTCGGCGCCGATCCCCAGTGGCCGGTTGGTGCGCACGTCCACCGACGGCTGCGGGCCGTTGATCGCCATGAACCGCAGGATGCGGGCCTCGTCGGAGGACAGCTGGT
>JAFMQT010000080.1 GCA_017354515.1 Nocardia sp.
GTCTACGGCATCGTGCTGGCCGGCTGGGCGTCCGGATCGACCTATCCGCTACTGGGCGGATTGCGATCGACGGCGCAGGTGATCTCCTATGAGATCGCGATGGCCGCCTGTTTCGCGGCGGTATTCCTGCTGTCGGGCACCATGTCGACCTCGGGGATCGTCGAACGGCAGTGGGGCACCTGGAATGTGTGGCTGCTGCTGCCCTCCTTCGTGATCTACGCGGTGTCGATGGTCGGCGAAACCAACCGCGCCCCGTTCGACCTCCCCGAGGCCGAGGGTGAACTGGTGGGAGGCTTCCACACCGAATACTCCTCGCTGAAATTCGCGACGTTCATGATGGCCGAATACATGAACATGGGGACGGTGTCGGCGTTGGCGACCACCCTGTTCTTCGGCGGCTGGCATGCCCCGTTCCCGGTGAACCTGTGGGACGGCGCCAATTCGGGCTGGTGGCCGTTGCTGTGGTTCACCCTCAAGGTGTGGACGTTCCTGTTCGTATTCATCTGGTTGCGCGGCACCCTGCCACGGCTGCGCTACGACCAGTTCATGAATCTGGGCTGGAAATTGCTGATCCCGGTGTCGCTGCTGTGGGTGATGGTCGTCGCGACGCTGAAGGTGCTGCAGGACAACGGGTATCACGTGCAGACCGCCGGATTGGTGATCGCGGGAATCGTCATATCACTGGGTCTGCTGGCGGTGATGCTGCGCGCCGGGCACTCCAACCGGGCCGCACCCACGCAGCCGGCCGGCCCGCAACAGTTCTCCGGATTCCCCACCCCTCCGATGCCGGAGAACGTCCCGCCGCCCGCGAAAGCCGGTCTGCTGGAACCGATCGGCGGCTTCTGGGTCACCTTCGCGACCATGTTCAAGAAGAAGAACACCGAGTTCTATCCCGAGCAGAAGGTGCCGACCGCACCCCGCTATCACGGCCGCCACCAGCTCAACCGGCATCCCGACGGGCTCGAGAAGTGCATCGGCTGCGAACTGTGCGCGTGGGCGTGCCCGGCCGACGCCATCTACGTCGAGGGCGCCGACAACACCGACGAACAGCGCTACTCCCCCGGTGAACGGTACGGCCGCGTCTACCAGATCAACTATCTGCGCTGCATCGGCTGCGGATTGTGCGTGGAGGCCTGCCCGACCCGCGCACTGACCATGACCAACGATTACGAGATCGCCGACGACAACCGCGCCGATCTGATCTTCACCAAGGACGAGCTGCTCGCACCCCTGCGCGAGGGGATGCTCGCCCCGCCGCACGCCGCCTATCCCGGTGCCGACGAACAGGACTACTACCTGGGCAACGTTCCCGCGGCGGCGGCCGAAACCGAGCAGCAACCGGCCGTCTCCGGAGGTGCGCGATGACCACCGATCTGCTCGCCGCACACGCGGTCACCCGCACCTCCACCGGCGAGGCCGTGCTGTTCTGGATACTGGCCGTGGTCGCGGTCAGCGGTGCGCTCGGCATGGTGTGCGCGCGCAAGGCCGTGCATTCGGCACTGTGCCTGGCCGCCACCATGATCACGCTGTCGGTGTTCTACATCGCCCAGGACGCGCTGTTCCTCGGCGTCGTACAGATCGTCGTCTACACCGGCGCGGTGATGATGCTGTTCCTGTTCGTGCTCATGCTGGTCGGCGTCGACTCCTCGGAATCGCTGCGCGAAACCCTGCGCGGACATCGGATCGCGGTGATCGTCGTCGGCATCGGATTCGGGCTGATCCTGATCGCCGCGATAGCGCGTGGCGTACACGATGATTCGGTCGCCGCCACCGGTCCCGGCTTCGGCGCCGACCCGATCGCGGCGCTGGCGGATCTGCTGTTCATCCGATACGTGTGGGCGTTCGAACTGACCGGCGCCCTGCTGATCACCGCCACCATCGGCGCGATGATCCTCGCCCACCGCGAACGGTTCGGGCCGCGCATGGGCCAGCGGGAACAATCCGAACGCCGGATGCGGGAGGGCGCGCGCGCCACCCCGCTGCCCACACCGGGCGTCTACGCCCGCCACAACGCCGTCGACATACCCGCCCGGCTCCCCGACGGGTCCTTCGAGGAGCTGTCGGTGAGCACCATCCTGCGTCATCGACGACGCCGCGCCCACACCGAGGCCGCGGTGCTCGGAATCGGCCAACCGAACGATTCCGCCGCCGCCGACACCGGCTCCGACGAAAGAAAGGCTCCGCGGTGAATACGGACAACTACCTGTATCTGTCCGCCCTGCTGTTCACCATCGGCGCGGCCGGGGTGCTGGTGCGGCGCAACGCGATCGTGGTGTTCATGTGCGTGGAGCTGATGCTCAACGCGGTCAATCTGGCGTTCGTCACCTTCGCCCGCCAGCACCACAATCTGGACGGCCAGGTGTTCGCGTTCTTCACGATGGTGGTGGCCGCCGCCGAGGTGGTCGTCGGACTGGCGATCATCATGACCATCTTCCGCACCCGCCGCTCGACCTCGGTCGACGACGCCAACCTGCTGCGGTACTGACATGGATACCGGGACACTGCTGTGGCTGCTGCCGGCGCTGCCGGCCGCCGGTGCGCTCCTCCTGCTGACGACCGGGCGGGCCGCTGACCGCTGGGGCCACTGGCTCGGATGTGCCTGTGCGCTGGCCTCGTTCGCGGTCGGCGTCTGGGCGTTCAGCGCGATGCTGGGTCGTTCGGGTTCGGCGCGGGCGATCGGTGAGAATCTGTTCGACTGGGTACCGGTCTCGGGCCTGCAGGTGCACATGTCGCTGCACCTGGATCAGTTGACGATGTGTTTCGTCCTGCTGATTACCGGCGTCGGCTCGCTCATCCACATCTACTCGGCCGGCTATATGGCCCCCCGTACCCAGACACAGGAATACACCGTCGGCGGCCGGCGCCGCTTCTTCGGATATCTGAACCTGTTCCTGGCCGCCATGCTGGTACTGGTGCTGGCCGGCAACTATCTGGTGCTCTACCTCGGCTGGGAAGGGGTCGGCCTGGCCTCCTATCTGCTGATCGGATTCTGGCATCACAAACCCTCGGCCGCGGCGGCCGCGAAGAAGGCGTTCGTGGTCAACCGGGTCGGCGATATGGGGTTGGCGATCGCGCTGTTCTGGATGTTCGCGACCTTCGGATCCGTCGATTTCGGAACGGTTTTCGCCGGTGTCCCGCACACCGGAGAGGGCACGCTCACCGCCCTGGGGCTGCTGTTGCTGCTGGGCGCGTGCGGAAAATCGGCGCAGGTGCCGCTGCAGTCCTGGCTCGGCGACGCGATGGAAGGTCCCACGCCGGTGTCGGCCCTGATTCACGCGGCGACCATGGTCACCGCCGGGGTGTATCTGATCGCCCGCTCGGGCCCGATATTCGACGCCGCCCCCGGCGCCCGGGCCGGGGTGCTCGTGGTCGGCGCGGTGACGCTGCTGTTCGGTGCGGTGATCGGCTGCGCCAAGGACGACATCAAGAAGGCGCTCGCCGCCTCCACGATGAGTCAGATCGGCTACATGATGCTCGCTGCCGGATTGGGGCCCGCCGGATACGCGTTCGCGATCATGCATCTGCTCACCCACGGCTTCTTCAAGGCCGGGCTGTTCCTGGGCGCCGGTTCGGTGATGCACGCGATGGACGAGGACACCGATATGCGCCACTACGGTGGCCTGCGCACGTATCTGCCGATCACCTTCGCCACCTTCGGCCTGGGTTATCTGGCGATCATCGGGGTGCCGCCGTTCGCGGGATTCTTCTCCAAGGACCACATCATCGAAGCCGCGTTCGGCTACGGCGGCGCCGCCGGAATCACCCTGGGCGCGGCCGCACTGCTCGGCGCCGGAATCACCGCCTTCTATATGACGCGCGTGATGCTGCTGACCTTCTTCGGTGAAGAACGCTGGCGCACAACCGAACCCGCACCCCACCCGCACGAGGCGCCCGCGGTGATGACGGGGCCGATGATCGTGCTGGCGCTTGGATCGGTTCTCGCCGGCGGGCTGTTAGCATTCGGATCCTCGCTGCAGAACTGGCTGGCGCCGGTGGTGGGCACCGAACATGGCGAGCACCATGTCTCCTCCTGGGCGGTGAGTATCGGCGCGCTGGCGGTCGTCGCGATCGGGATCGGCCTGGCCTACGTCCGCTACGCCCGCGAGCCGGTGCCGCGTACGGCGCCGGAGGCGGTGTCGGCGTTGACCGTCGCCGCACGGCGCGACCTGTATGGCGACGCGTTCAACGAGGCGGTCTTCATGCGCCCCGGAGCAGGTTTGAGCCGGTCGCTGGTCACGGTCGACGATCGCGGAATCGACGGCATCGTCAACGCCGTCGCCACCGTCATCGACACCCTTTCGACCCGAATACGGCGGGTGCAAACCGGTTTCGTGCGCTCGTACGCGCTGTCCATGTTCACCGGCGCGGCCCTGGTGGTCGCGGCCCTGCTGGCGGTGAGGTTGCTGTGACGAACTTTCCCTGGCTGAGCACCCTGTGGCTGCTGCCCCTACTCGGGGCGGCCGCGGTACTGCTGGTCCCGGCTCCGCGAGGCACCCTCGCCCGCGCGATCGGGTTGACGATGTCGGTGGTCACCCTGGTGGTGGCGATCGTGGTCGCGGTCCGCTTCACCCCCGGTGGGGCGCAGTACCAACTCCTCGAATCACACCGGTGGATACCGGCTTTCGGGGCCGGCTACACCCTGGGCATCGACGGGATCGCCCTGGTTCTGGCGCTGTTGACCGCCGCGCTGGTCCCACTGCTGATCGTGGCCGGCTGGAACGACGACCGCACCGCCGGAACCGGCCGCCGCGCCGCCCACATCTATGTGGCGCTGACGCTGGTGGTGGAGTCGATGGTGCTGGTGTCCTTCGTCTCCCTCGATATCCTGCTGTTCTACGTGTTCTTCGAGGTCATGCTGATCCCGATGTATTTCCTGATCGGCGGATTCGGCCCACGCGGGGCCGACGGCCCGGCCGGCGATCAGGCGGTGCGCCGCGAACGCGCAAGGGCGGCGGTGAAATTCCTGCTGTACAACCTGTTCGGCGGCCTGATCATGCTCGCCGCGGTGATCGGACTGTACGTACTCACCGCACGAGCCCACCTCGGCGGCGCCGGCGGCAGTTTCGATCTGCGACAGGTCGCGGCCGCCGCCGAATCCGGGCAGCTCGGCGCCGGACCGGCCGTGCTGGGCGCCCTGTTCCTCGGGTTCATGTTCGCGTTCGCGGTCAAGGCCCCGCTGTGGCCGCTGCACACCTGGTTGCCCGGCGCCGCGGTGTCGGCGACGCCCGCGAGCGCGGTCCTGATGATGGCCGTCGTCGACAAGGTCGGCACCTTCGGCATGCTGCGCTTCTGCCTGCTGCTGTTCCCGCATGCCGCGAGCACCTACGCCCCGGCGATCAGCGTGCTGGCGGTGATCGGCATCGTCTACGGCGCGATCCTGGCCATCGGCCAGCGCGATGTCATGCGCCTGATCGCCTACACCTCGATCTCCCATTTCGGATTCATCATCCTGGGCATCTTCGCCATGACCCGGCAGGCCGGATCCGGGGCGACGCTGTACATGGTCAATCACGGCATCTCCACCGCCGCCCTGTTCCTGATCGCCGGCTTCCTGGTCTCGCGGCGCGGCACCCGGCTGATCGCCGATTTCGGCGGGGTGCAGAAGGTCGCGCCGGTCCTGGCCGGGACCTTCCTGATCGCGGGCCTGGCCACCCTGTCGCTGCCCGGGCTGGCGCCGTTCGTCAGCGAATTCCTGGTGCTGGCGGGCACTTTCACGCGTTATCCGATCGCCGCGGCGATCGCGACCGTCGCGCTGGTGCTGGCGGCGCTGTATGTGCTGTGGATGTATCAGCGCATGATGACCGGGCCGGTGCGCGAGGGGAACGAGCGGCTGCGCGATCTGATGCCCCGCGAACTCGTGGTGGTGGTTCCGCTGCTGCTGGCGCTGCTGGTCCTCGGGTTCTATCCGAAACCGATGCTCGATCGCATCGATCCGGCGGTGGCCGGAACCCTGACCACGATCGGCAAGCACGATCCCGAGCCCGGGGTGCAGCCCGCCGTGGCGACCGCACCGGTGGCGACGGTTCCCAGTGGAGGTGCATCCCGGTGACACAGCTCGAGGCCGCGACGGTCGCGGCGCCATCCATCGAATATCACGCCCTGGCACCGATGTTGATCGTGTTCGGCGCCGCCGTACTCGGCGTACTGGTCGAGGCGTTCGCGCCGCGGACCTGGCGCTATCGCGCACATCTGGTGCTGGCACCGGGCTCGCTCGCCGCCGCGCTCGCCGCGGTGATCGCGCTGGCGGGCACACACTCGGTCGTCGCGGTGGGTGCGGTCGCGATCGACAACGCGACCCTAGTCCTGCAGGGCACCATCCTCGTGGTCGCGGTCGCCGCGGTGGGTTTGATGGCCGAACGCGGGATCGGTCCGCGCCTGACGCGGGCGAGCCGCGAGGGCCCCGGTACCTGGAGCCGCGCCGCCGCACAGGCCTCCGGTGCGACGGTCATCGACGCGTTCACCCCGCAGGCCGCGGCGGTTCCGGGGTCCTCGGACGAGATCGCCGCCGCGCGAGCGGGTTTCGCGACCACCGAGGTGTTTCCGCTGACCTTGTTCGCGGTGGGCGGGATGCTGCTGTTCCCGGCCGCCAATGATCTGCTGACCATGTTCGTGGCCCTCGAGGTGCTGTCACTGCCGCTGTATCTGCTGTGCGGGCTCGCCCGCCGGCGCCGGCTGTTGTCGCAGGAGGCGGCGCTGAAATACTTCCTGCTCGGCGCGTTCGCCTCGGCCTTCTTCCTCTACGGTATGGCGCTGCTGTACGGATACGCCGGGACCGTGCGCCTGGCTGGTATCGCCGCGGCCCTGGGACGTGACTCAGGCTCGAAAACCCTTGCGGTCGTGGGTGTTGCGATGCTCGCGGTCGGATTGCTGTTCAAGATCGGAGCGGTGCCGTTCCAGTCCTGGGTGCCCGATGTGTATCAGGGCGCACCGACCTCGGTGACCGGGTTCATGGCCGCGGCCACCAAGATCGCGGCGGTCGGTGCACCACTGCGGGTGCTGCAGGTCGCGGTGCCGCAGTTGCGCGCGGACTGGCGGCCGATCCTGGGTGCGGTGGCGGTCGCGACCATGGTCGCGGGCGCGGTCCTCGCGGTCACCCAAACCGATGTCAAACGCATGCTGGCCTATTCCTCGGTCGCACATGCCGGATTCATCCTCACCGCACTGGTCGCGGCCAATTCCGACAGTGTGTCCTCGGTGCTGTTCTATCTGACGGCGTACGGGATCAGTACCATCGGCGCGTTCGCGGTGGTGACTCTGGTGCGTGACCGGGTGGGCGACGAGGCGACAGCGCTGTCGGCGTGGGCCGGGCTGGCACGCCGATCGCCGTGGCTGGCGACCATGTTCGCGCTGTTTCTGCTGTCTTTCGCCGGTATTCCGCTGACCAGTGGGTTCATCAGCAAGTTCGCGGTGTTCTCGGCCGCGGCGTCCGGTAATGCCGCGGTCCTGGTGATAGTCGGTGTGATCTGCAGTGCCGTGGCCGCCTACTTCTACATCCGGGTGATCGTGGCGATGTTCTTCACCGAACCACCCGAATCCCCACCCACCGTCGTCACTCCCCCGGTGACGACGGTGATCATCGCCGTCACCGCCGCGGCCACCCTGGTACTGGGCATCGTGCCGCAACCACTGCTGGACATCACCCACCGGGCGGTCCAGATGGTTACCGGCTGAACCTGTGCCCCGATGATCGCGCGGAACCGGGTCGAGACGGCCGTACCGAGTCGTGCCACGTAGTCTCGCAACGGTTCCGCCGATCTTGGACGTGAAAAATCAACGCTCGCTCTAGGATTGACTCGACACACTCGCCCCCGCAGAGGAAATGGGCAAATGACCGACAGCGTCCCAGAGGTGGATCAAACACAGCCGAGTATCGCCCGCGTGTACGACTATCTACTGGGCGGTCAGGACAACTACGCCGTCGACCGCGCGGTCGGCGACTTCTTCGTCAACGACCTACCGGGTTCGGTGGCGATCGCCCGGGACAACCGGGAGGCGTTGGTGCGCACCATCGAGGCCATCACCGAGTCCGGCGTCGGCCAGTTCATCGATATCGGTAGTGGCCTGCCGACCAATGACAATGTGCACCAGGTCGCCCAGCGCCATCTCGACGCGCCTCGGGTGGCCTATGTCGACAACGATCCGATCGTGCTCGCGCACGGCCGCGCGCTGCTGTCATCCGACGAGAACACCACCGTGATCCGGGCCGATATGCGCACACCCGAAGATATCCTCGCCAATACCGACTTCCAGCGCCTGATCGATCTGGACAAGCCGGTGGCGGTCATCTTCAGCGCCGTCCTGCACCACCTCAACGACGATGAGAACCCCGGCGAGCTGGTGAAGTTCTGGAGTGAGCGGATCGCGCCCGGCTCCCTGGTCTACATCTCCCACTTCCGTACGGGCTTCAACGAGGAAACCGAGGCCGCCGAGGCCAAGCTGCAGGAGTCGTTCGGTCGCGGCCGCTGGCGTTCGGACGAGGAGATCGAGGCGCTGTTCGGCGATCTCGAGGTCCTCGATCCCGGAATCGAGATCTGCCTGCGCTGGCTGGCCGACTCGGGCGAGGCCGCGTCGGTGGATCACATCGGCGCCCGCGAGGTTCAACCCACCGTGTGGCAGCAGCTGATCGCGTCCGCGCTCGCCCGCAAGAACTGACCGCTGACCTCAGCCGGTCACCGGATGTACTTGCAGCGCACAGGTATTGATGGTGGTGTGCACGGTGCGGGTGTCGGTCGAGTTGGGTGCGGTGACAGCCAATCCCGTATACGTTGGGCAGTCCTCCCCCGACGGATTCATCGCCGAACCCTCGACCATCGCTTTCACCGGGCGGCCCGGTAATACGGTCACAGTCGGCGGTGTGTCGTTTCCCTGCGGCAGTCCGCCCATATATCCGCGCGGTGTGCGCTCGGCGTGCAGCACCGGCCCACCCTCGGTGGTATCGACGCCGGGATATCCGCTCAGCACACAGGGCGGCGTGTTGTCGGCGAGGGTGAAGGTCAACTGCACTCCGCGATGATTCATCCCGGGCGCCAGTGAGCGTGCCGCGATCTCGATCCCGCCGGGACCACATTCCGGCGGTGCGTTCGTGCCCGCGGCATTCGGCACCGACGACCGGGAGTGGGCGGCGGGGGTCGACACCACGCCGGCCGTCGTCGTGGTGGCCGATACCGACGCGGCGGTCGTTCCGGAATCAGAATCCGCGCATCCGGCGGCAAGCGCGGCCAACACCGCGACCGACAACGCCACCGCCGCGCGCCTCATCGCATCCGATCCCACCATTGCGCCCCTCTAATCGACACCCTGAGCCGCCGGTCGCGCTCGCGGTCCCAGCAGCCCCCGCACCCCGACCCGGCTCTCGGTCCGGTGCGGTGGCCGCACCCGGGCGGTGAGGCGAATCTCCATGCCTCCCATCATAATCAGGCACACACCGACGAGCGCGCCCAATCCGGCGAGCCCGTCGATCGGCCACACCATGACCATGAGGCCGGCCAGCAGGGTGAGCAGTCCGTAGATTTCGTAGCGCGTGGATCCGGGTGTGCGCGGGGACCACACCGCGGTCATGGCGGCGACGATGCCGCGGATCATCCAGCCGATGCCCACCCACACCGCCAGTAGCGACTGCCAGTCACCGCTGCGCATACACCACAGCGCCAGCAGTACCGACAGTAACGCGCTCACCAGTTCCATCCCCTTGAGCCAGCCGCTCATGCGGCCGCGGAACGCGACGGCCAGCTGCCATGCCGCGGTCAGCAGCAGGGTCAGGCCGAGCAATAGCTCTGTTACCGCGACGGACTTGTTCGGCCACACCAGCAACGCCACACCCAGGCCGACCGATCCACATCCGATCGCGCAGCCCAGCTGCCAAGCGTCACCTGTGAAGACATCAGTTCGTCCGGCCATTCGGAAGGTCGGCATACAGCGATGATATGACCAGCGGCCCCGCGATCGCCGACATTCCGCGCCCTGGAGCGGCGCATTTCCGGCAATCCGCCGGCGCCGGCCGCCGCGGACAACGAAACTGGCCGGTCCGACCACGCTCGGATACGGTTTGTCGGAACCCGGATCGCATAGCTCGAGCCCCCCTTGCTTCGCCCGAGCGGAAAGTTGCCCATGACCACCGTGTATCCGCCGGGGCCGCGGCTGCCGCGAGTTGCGCAGACACTGCTGCAGGCCAAATGGAAGTCCCGGTTCGGCGCCTACTGTGCCCGCCGCTACGGCGATATCTTCACACTGCGCATGGTGGCACCGTATGCCGAACATCTGGTGGTGTTCTCCCGTCCGGACCGCATCCGCGATATCTATTCCGCCGATCCGGCCGACCTGCACGCCGGTGAGGGCAACCGGGTGCTGAAGCCGGTGATGGGATCGCATTCGCTGCTGTTGACCGACGAGGACGAGCACGCCCGCGCCCGCCGGCTGCTGATGCCGGCCTTCACCGGTTCGGCGCTGCGCGGATACCGGGCACTGATCACCGAGATCGCCGCCGATCACATCGGACACTGGCCCGCGAACACCACACTGCCGACCCTGGACCGGATGAACGAACTGGCACTCGATGTCATCATGCGCGTGGTGTTCGGTGTCAGTGACGAACGCGCCCGCGGCGAACTCGCACCCCGGCTGCGGCGACTGGTGAATGTGGGCCCGCTGATCTTCCTGGGCTGGAAAGTGCCGATACTGCAGCGATTCGGACCCTGGGCACGGTTCGAGGACAACCAGCGCGAGATCGACGGGCTGCTGCTGGCCGAGATCGCGCGCCGACGCACCGAAACAGGCCGCGATGAGCGCGCCGATGTGCTCTCCCGGCTGCTGGCAGCGGGCTCCGGCAGCGATGACCCACCGCTCACCGATGCCGAACTACGCGATCAGCTCATCACCTTGCTGCTGGCCGGACACGAGACCACGGCCTCGGCGCTGGCGTGGACGATGGTCGAATTGGCCGGCGATCCCGAGATCCAGCGGCAGGCGCGGCGGGCCGCGGACGCCGGCGATGAGAAGTACCTGGAGGCGGTGCTGAAGGAATCGCTGCGCCTGCATCCGGTGATCGGGGGCACCGTGCGCCGGCTGACCCGCGATATGAGCATCGGCGACTCCGACCTTCCCGCGGGCACCGTGGTACACAGTTCGATCGTGCTGGCCCATGCCGATGCCCGCAACCATCCACAGCCGCAACGCTTCCGGCCCGAACGCTTCCTCGACGGGCAGGTGGCGGCCAATACCTGGTTCCCGTTCGGCGGCGGGGTGCGGCGCTGTATCGGCGCCGGCTTCTCGCTGATGGAGGGCACCGCCGTGCTGACCGAGGTGCTGACCCGTTTCGAATTGGTCGCGGTGCGTGATCACGAGATCGGCCGCATCCGCAATATCACCAACGTTCCCGCACACGGCGCACCGGTTATTCTGCGTCCGCGCCGGGCGTGAGCGATGCCACAGTCACACCTGGACACCGTTACAGACTAGAGTTCGGCGCGAAAGGCGCGGATCAGCTTCGCGCGAGCGAAAAGGGATGGAGTGGACGCGATGACGAGCGAACCGGCGAACCAGGACAGTACGCAATCACCCGATCGCCCGGGCCCGGTTCTGGTGACCGGAGCGTTCGGGCTGGTCGGCTCCCAGGTGATTCGCGCGCTCGCCGACGCCGGATTCCAAGTCGTGGCCACCGACCTCGATCTGCCCGCCAACCGTAAGATCGCCGGCGGGTCGAAGTTCCCGAAAGTGGCTGTGCGATGGGCGGATCTGACCATCCGCCAGCAGGTCGACAATCTGTTGCAGTCGGTGAAACCGGCGGTGATCATCCATCTGGCCGCGGTCATCGCACCGGCCTGCTACTCCCGTCGCGAATTGGCGCGCAAGGTCAATGTCGACGCCACCGCCAAGCCGGTCGAGTCCGCGGCCGCGCTGCCGGAGCCGCCCCGGTTCGTGCAGGCCTCGAGTATCGCGGTCTACGGTTCGCGCAACCCGCACAACAACCCCGATCCGCTGACTCCCGACACCCCGGTCAACCCGACCGACCTGTATGGCACGCACAAGGCCGAGGCCGAGGAACTGGTCCGTGCGTCCGGCCTGGAATGGGCGATTCTACGTCTGGGTGGTGTGCTGACCGCCGAGGAGATGCTCGGTATCAACAAGGAGGTGCTGGTCTTCGAGGCCGCCATCCCTGCCGATGGGCGTCTGCAGACCGTCGATGTGCGTGATGTGGCGGCCGCGTTCGTCGCGGCCACCACCACGACCGCCACCGGTGAGGTATTCCTGATCGGCGGCGATGAGACCCACCGGTTGCGCCAGGGCGAGATCGGCGCCGCGATCGCCGATGCCTCCGGCCTGACCGGCGGAATTCCGCAGAGCCTGCCCGGTAATCCCGACAGCGACGACGACTGGTTCGCCACCGACTGGATGGACACCACCCGCTCCCAGGAGGTGCTCGGATTCCAGCATCACTCGTGGCCGGATCTACTCGCCCAAATCCGTTCCAGGACAGGAGTTCTCCGGTACCTGGTGCGTCCGGCGGCCCCGCTGGTCCGGCTCTACCTGAAAAGCATGTCCCCCTACAAGGACAGCGGCCGCACCGTCGCCGACCCGTGGACCGTCATCGCCGAGCGCATCGGGGACCCCACACCGGACAAGGCCTGACCTTCCCTCATGTGCGGTACCGGAACAGGATTCGGCCGCGGGTCAGGTCGTAGGGACTCAGCTGCACCAGCACTCGGTCCTGCGGCAGGATCTTGATGTAGTTCTTCCGGATCTTGCCGCTGATGTGGGCGAGCACCGCATGCCCGTTGTCGAGTTCCACGGTGAATGTGGCGTTGCGCAGGCATTGCACGACGGTGC
>JAFMQT010000003.1 GCA_017354515.1 Nocardia sp.
CACCGGCATCCCGGAATCGAGTGCTACCCGGCGCAACTCGGCTCGCAGGGCATCGGTGTCCCGCGGGCGGAACAGATCGGCCCTCGGCATCGGCGATACCCCTTTCCGGGGGTAGCAGGGATAAAAGTGTGACCTGAATCCTATAACTGTGACAGGCAGTATGGGTTCGATACCGACGACCAGTTACGCGCACGGTGCGTGGGAAGCCCCCTTGCTGGGCGAGACGATCGGCGCGAATCTGGCGAGTACCGTCGCCGCGCATGCCGATCGGGAGGCGCTGATCGATCTCGGCACCGGGGTGCGGTGGACCTACCGCGAGTTCGCCGCGGAGGTCGACGCCGTCGCTCTCGGTTTACTCGATGCGGGTATCGGCAAGGGCGACCGGGTCGGCATCTGGTCACCCAATCGCGCGGAGTGGACGCTGACCCAGTTCGCCACCGCGGCGATCGGGGCCATCCTGGTCAACATCAATCCGGCGTATCGCAGTGAGGAAGTGCGATATGTGCTGGGCCAGGCGGAAATTGGCATGTTGATCGCCGCCCGGAAGTTCAAGACCTCCGATTACGAGGAGATCATCGATCGGATCCGGCCCGAATGCCCGCTGCTGCGGCAGGTGATTCTGTTCGACACCGATTCCTGGTCCGACCTGGTGGCCGGCGGGCGCGACGGTGATCGCGCGCGCCTGATGGACGCCGCCGCCGGGCTCGCGGCCGACGATCCGATCAACATCCAATACACCTCGGGCACAACGGGCTTCCCCAAAGGGGCGACCCTGTCTCATCACAACATCTTGAACAACGGCTATTTCGTCGGCGAGCTGTGCGCGTACACCGAGGCCGACCGCATCTGCATTCCGGTGCCCTTCTACCACTGCTTCGGCATGGTCATGGGCAATCTCGCGGCCGTGAGTCACGGTGCGGCGATGGTGATTCCGGCTCCGGCCTTCGATCCGAAGGCGACCCTGGCCGCGGTGGCCCAGGAGCGGTGCACCTCGCTCTACGGAGTGCCGACGATGTTCATCGCCGAATTGGCGGAGCCGGATTTCGACAGCTACGACCTGTCCTGCCTGCGGACCGGGATCATGGCCGGATCGCCCTGCCCGGTCGAGGTGATGAAGCAGGTGATCGACCGGATGGGAATGCGCGAGGTGTCGATCTGCTACGGCATGACCGAGACCAGCCCGGTATCGACCCAGACCCGCCGCGACGACACCATCACCCAGCGCACCGCGACCGTCGGGCGGGTCGGACCGCATCTGGAAATCAAGATCGTCGATCCTGACACCGGCCTGACCGTGCCCCGAGGCGACCCGGGTGAACTGTGCACCCGCGGCTATTCGGTGATGCTGGGGTACTGGAACGATCCCGAGAAGACCGGCGAAGCCATCGACACCGCGCGCTGGATGCACACCGGGGATCTGGCCACCATGGACGAGGACGGATACGTCGCGATCACCGGCCGGATCAAGGATATGGTCATCCGCGGCGGGGAGAATATCTACCCCCGCGAGATCGAGGAGTTCCTCTACACCCACCCCGATATCCTCGATGCCCAGGTCGTCGGCATCCCGGACCGGAAATACGGTGAGGAACTGGTCGCCTGGATCCGGATGCGGGAGGGCACCGCGGCATTGGACGCGAACGCGGTAGCCGAATTCTGCTCCGGGCGCCTGGCCCACTACAAGATTCCCCGCTACGTCCACATCGTCGACGAATTTCCGATGACCGTCACCGGCAAGGTGCGCAAAGTCGATATCCGCTCCACCTCACAACGCCTGTTCGGCGGTGACGATCAGCAAGACGACGGCCTGCAAGACGACGACCAGCATGAATCAGGAGAACGGTCGTGAACCCCAATACCGAACTCTATCGCGCCGCCCGGGACGGGCTGGTCGAGCTCGCGACCGACTACGACACCGCACTGAAGTCCTTCCAGTGGCCCCGCTTGTCCGGCGAATTCAATTGGGCCATCGACTGGTTCGACGCCATCGCCCGCGGCCAGGACGCCACCGCACTGTGGATCGTGGAAGAGGACGGCTCGGAGCGCAAGATCAGTTTCGCCCAGATGACCGAGCGCTCGGATCAGGTCGCGACCTGGTTGGCCGACCTCGGCGTGAGCAAGGGCGATCGGGTGATCCTGATGTTGGGCAACCAGGTCGAACTATGGGAGTCGATGCTGGCGATCGCCAAACTCGGCGCGGTGATCATGCCGACCACCGGCGCACTGGGCCCGGATGATCTGACCGACCGGATCACCAGGGGCGAGGTCGGTTTCGTCATCACCAATGCCGGCGACACCACGAAGTTCGACGAGGTCCCCGGCGATTACGCGCGGATCGCGGTCGGCGACGCCGTCCCCGGCTGGCACCACTACTCCGATGCGGCCACCGTCCGATCCCAGGGCCCCTTCCCGACCGTCACCACAGTAGGTGACGAACTGCTGGTGTATTTCACCTCCGGCACCACCAGTAGGCCGAAGATGGTGCGGCACAACCAGATCAGCTATCCGGTCGGACATCTGAGCACCATGTACTGGATCGGGGTACGCCCGGGCGATGTCCACCTGGCGATCAGCGCCCCCGGATGGGCGAAACACGCCTGGAGTTGCTTCTTCGCACCCTGGATCGCGGGAGCGACCATTTTCGTCTACAACTACGCGCGCTTCGACGCCGCTGCCCTGCTGGCCCAGCTGCGGCGTGCCGATGTCAATACCTTCTGCGCACCGCCGACGGTATGGCGCATGCTGATTCAGTCGGATCTGGGTGAGCGCCCGGCCGGTCTGCGCGAAATCCTGGGCGCCGGCGAACCGCTCAATCCCGATGTGATCGCCCGGGTCCAGGACGCCTGGGGTCTGACCATCCGCGACGGATTCGGGCAGACCGAGACCACCCTGCAGATCGCCAATACTCCCGGCCAGCCGGTCAAGCCGGGTTCGATGGGCCGCCCGATGCCCGGAGTGCCCGTGGTGCTGGTGGATCCGCTCACCGAGGCCCCCGGCGACGAGGGCGAGATCTGCCTGGACCTGAGTGCCGACCCGGTGAACCTGATGACCGGATATCTGCAGGACCCGGAACGGAACGCGCAGGTGATGTCCGGTGGCTACTACCACACCGGCGATGTCGCCGCCCGCGACGAAGACGGGTATATCACGTATATCGGACGCACCGACGATGTATTCAAATCCTCCGACTACAAAGTGTCCCCATTCGAATTGGAAAGCGTTTTGATCGAACATCCCGCCGTGGTGGAGGCAGCGGTCGTACCGCAACCCGACGACACTCGCCTGGCCATTCCCAAGGCATATGTCGCATTGGCCGCAGGGTGGCGCCCCGATGCGGAAACCGCAAGGGCCATTCTGGAATACGCGCGCGACCACCTGGCCCCGTATCTGCGTATTCGCCGGGTGGAATTCACCGAATTGCCGAAGACCATCTCCGGAAAGATCCGCCGGGTGGAATTGCGCCGTCGTGAGCAGGACAACCACGACTCCGGGACCGTTCCGGCAGCGGAATTCCGCTACGAGGACCTCGTCGCCCCGAGTAGCCGCTGACGGCCCCCGAAGGGTGCCACGCCGACGCCGGAACGTAGCCGAACGGTCGCTCGGACAACAACTCCCGGCGATCGACCCGAAAGTGGCACATTTTTCCGAGCCTGACGTGTTCGGCGCTGGTTGTGTCGCGCCAATCCGACAAGACTGACATTCAACGCGCAGTGTGGTCCGGTCCCGGCACGCTATCCGCCGGAAGTTCCCACCGCCCGCGACGGCACGGCCGTCCCGCACCGCGCGTGGTGTCCGACTCGGAGTTCAACGCCACCCACGGATACACCCGATATCGCCGGCGTCGTCATCCGAGGTCGTACGACCGCATACCTATATAACCGATCGGAGAATGCCATGTTGGATACGTTCGAGACCGCGACCGAATACGTGATCACCGAACTGGAGGCCAAGGGCACCGCGAGCCGGGAGGACTTCGATGTCCCGGCCATCGTCGCTACCAGCCACGCGATCGCCGAAAGCTGGGACTTCACGGGGCTCGACCGGCATACGTTCTGGAGTATCGCGGCCAGCTATCTGCGTGCGTGAGCACGCGAACCGTCACCGGCGGCGCGCCCCTCGCCGACACGCCGCCGGTCAGCTTACGCAACCCCGGCGGCCCAGCGCATCCGAGAATTCGTGTGGGGCAACCATCGACCACCGCCGGGCCGCGCGCCGCACCGAACCCGCGTCGGAGTATCCGAGCAGCCGGGCCTGTTGCTCGCGGCTCAGCGGTCCGGCCGCCGCGGCCCGGGCCACCCGAGCCCGATCCAATTCCCGGCGCCACGTGGTCCCGGCATCTGCCAGCCGGCGCTGCAGGGTTCGCGGACTGGTCGCCAGCCTGCGCGCCACCTGTTCCAGCGACACCTCGCCCTCGGCGAAAGCGTCGGCCAAGGCGCGCGCCACCCGATCCGGCCAGGCCTTGGCCAGCGGTGGCAGCGGCGGCAGGGATTCGGCGAGCGGTTGCAGCACATCGGCGAGCACCGGATCCGCGGTCGCCAGTGGCCGGGCCAGATCACTCGCGCGGAAGGCGACCGAGTCCTCGGACGCGCCGAATTCGAGGGCCGCCGAGCCGAATACCTGGCCGAAGACCTCCAGCCGACGGGGCGTGGGCTGCCGGAACGACACCCGAACCGGATCCAGCGGATACTCGACGACCCGCCGCAGCCGAGTCATCAACACCCCCAGCCCCCACAGCACGACCAGTTCCCGGCCCCGTCCCGCCCCCTCGATCATCTCCAGAGAGAAGACGGTCTCGCGCTCATCGGCCGCGACCGGATCGAACCGCTGGTTGGTGGTCACGGCGGTGATGTACCGGCCGCAGCCGATCAGCGCCTCCCCGACCGTCGCCGCACTCGCGAACAGGTAGTCGTAGAGCCTGCTGGCGGCCAATTCGTAGCGCTGCGCCACATGCAGCGCCACATCAGGGTCCTCGAGCCATATCTCGCCGAGCTCCCACACCCTGGCAAATATTCCGGCCGGGACGTACACCCCCGGCCCCGCGAGAGTCCATTCCGGGAGTCCGCATTCACCGAGGAGCCGGCCGCGATCCACCCCCGCCTCGGCCAGCTGCGAGATCACGAATCGGTGCAGCAATGTCTGGTCGGTAGCCATATCCCTCCTGCCTCCTCCGTGTCCCCGAGCACGCTCGATGCAACGCTAACCACTCGTGGCGGCATTCTGAACAAAATCCGTGCAATTGTGCGGCCGAAAACTTCCGCGCGAAAGTTTGACGCAGGTCACCCCGTTGTCGATTCCAAATCGTGACAACACTCGCCACAAACCGGTCGATCGAGCAATTCCCGGCGAATTTGGTGTTACTTCCATCACACATCTATCAAATACCGCGAGCGGTGACCTTTTCTCCGATGCGCCACAGCGCTGCTCACAGCGCATCCCGGCGACCGACAGCGGCGGGTGCGGCACCCGAACCACTGACTTCTCTCAGGAACCGGGGCTATCGTCGAACGGTCGATTATCGCCTTCCGGAGAGCGGGCACGACCACCCCGATATTCGCCAAAAGTTTGCCGATGGCGTGGGTGCGGCTCCCGGAACAGGCAGGACACGCTGGATCGGATCGCGAGGGAGAGAATGCTCAAAGGTTTCAAAAAGTTCCTGATGCGGGGCAATATCATCGAATTGGCCACCGCAGTCGTCATGGGTACGGCGTTCACAGCGATCGTCACATCCGTCACCAAGGGAATAGTGGAACCACTGTTGGCGATGGTCGGCACGAACGGCAAACTCGGGCTGGGCGTTCAATTGATGGGCAGTAAACCCGCCACCTTCGTCGCAATCGGCCCCATTATCAGTGCCGCGATAAACTTCCTCATGGTGGCGGCCATTCTGTATTTCGTCCTGATCGCGCCGATGAACTCGATTCAGAAGCGGATGAACCGGAACAAGAAATCCGAGCCGACACAAACCGAACTGCTGAAGGAGATCCGCGATCTCCTGGTTGCCCAGAACAAGGCGACCGGCATCGTCGAGGACGAGACCTCCGAGACCGAGGGCCCGGTCCCGGACCCGGCCACCCCGAAGTATTCGCACGTGCACACCGCCCGTCGGAGAGTCACCGAGATGGTCCGCAACCGCTGATCCGAAACAGCCTGCACCGCTTGCCATCTCCCCGAATGCGGGATCGAACACAACGCGAATCGCTATTTACTTCCTGGCTGTGCGGCGATTAGTGTTGCGCCGAGAGCGAGCAGAAAGGGATTCGTATGGAGATCAAGAACGCGGTAGCGGTCGTCACCGGCGGCGCCTCGGGCCTGGGTCTGGCCACGGTGAAGGAGTTGCACAGCCAGGGTGCGAAGGTCGTCATCCTGGACCTCCCACAATCCAACGGTGAGACGATCGCCAAGGAACTGGGCGAGGGCGTGGTCTTCGCGGCGACCGACGTCACCAATGAAGAGCAGGTCACCGCGGCCCTGGACGCCGCCGAGAAGCTGGGCCCGCTGCGGATCGCGGTGAACTGCGCCGGCATCGGCAACGCCGTCCGCACGGTGAACAAGAAGGGCGCCTTTCCGCTGGCCGACTTCAGCAAGGTGATCAGCGTCAACCTGATCGGCACCTTCAACGTCATCCGCCTGGCCGCCCAGCGCATCTCGGCCACCGAGAAGGTCGGCGAGGAGCGCGGGGTCATCGTCAACACCGCCTCGGTCGCGGCCTTCGACGGCCAGATCGGGCAGGCCGCCTACTCCGCATCCAAGGGCGGCATCGTCGGCATGACCCTGCCGATCGCCCGCGACTTGGCCAGCATGAACATCCGCGTGGTCACCATCGCCCCGGGCCTGTTCCACACTCCGCTGTTCGCCAGCCTGCCCGACGAGGCCATCGACGCGCTCGGCGCGCAGGTGCCGCACCCGGCCCGTCTCGGCGACCCCACCGAATACGCGGGCCTGGCCCGCCACATCGTGGAGAACCCGATGCTCAACGGTGAGACCATCCGCCTCGACGGCGCGATCCGGATGGCGCCTCGCTGATCCGGCCACGACGAGGGCCCGGCGCCACGTGCGGCCGGGCCCTCGTCAGCTGATCAGCGAGGTCCGATCAGCAGGGTCTGGGTGCTCCGGCCGACCGGGCCCTTCTCGTCGTAGAGCCGTGATTCGGCCATACCGATACCGCTGCGTTCGGGATAGGTGACCGCGTCCAGGCACACCCACTCCCCGACCGGTTCCCGATGCAGGGTGACAGTGAGGTCGGTGTTGATGAAAAGGTAACGGTTCCAATCCAACACGGTGCTGACACCATTACCCGAGTCGGCGGCGGCCAGGGTCCGCTCCAGCGGGCTGGGGGTTGTTCCGGCCACGATCGGATAGCGCAGCCGAATCCAGCACACCGCCGGTCCGAGCTCATCGAAGGACCCCGCCACGAAGCGATAATCGATTCCGGTATGAAATCCCACCGGCTGGGTGCTGGGGAATTTCGCCGACTCGGAGGCCGCGTCCGGTCCCGGATACGAGCCGGTCGCCACCACCTGAGCCGGGACCTCCACCTCGGGATCAGCCACCCGCAGCCGCCAGGCATTGGCTTTCAGCACCGGACCCCGTTCGGTGCTGAGCGTGGCCTCCAGCAATTCCACACTCTTACCCGGCCGCACCACCCTCGCCCGCGCCCGCAGTGGGGCGATCGGCACCGGCCCCAGAATCTCCACCGCGAGCCGGCCCACCCGGAATCCCGGCCGCGGCGCACACCGCTCGATCACATGCCCCAGCAGCGCCGAGGGCGGTCCCGCGTGCTGAGCATCCGGCGACCACGGACCGCGGGTCAGCTCGGTGGAGTGGAACAGATCCGGGTCCTCGGAATCAGGGTGGTAGAAGGCCTCCATGGTTCCTTACTACCCGACCGGAGGAGGCGGTAGTACCCCACCGGACGAGCGGGCGGTCTCCGGTACCCGGAACACAGCTCGCCCACCCCTGGTTGCAGGCAGTATGGAACTCGACGGCGCGCTCGATTTCGCTCGCACCACCACACGCTCCGTGCTGACCACGATTCGCCGCAACGGCCGCCCGCAACTGTCGAACGTCACGCATTGGATGGCACCCGACGGCGTGATCCGCATATCGATCACCGCCGATCGCGCCAAATACGCCAATCTGCGCCGCGAACCGTGGGCCGCACTGCATATCACCCGTGCGGACTTCTGGGCCTACGCGGTGATCGAGGGCGAGGTCGAATTATCCTCTGTCGCAGCCGATTCCGATGACACCACCGTCGCGGAGCTGGTCGCCTACTACCGCGCTCTGAGCGGCGAACACCCCGACTGGGACGACTACCGCCGCGCCATGATCGCCGACCGCCGCGTCATGGTCCGCATTCACCCCACCCGCGCCTACGGCATGCTCGGCTGACGGCATGGCGTCAGGATTCGAATAAGAAGTCCCGGGTACTGCACTGTCCCTTCGAGTCTTCCCCTGAGTTGCAGGACCACCAGCGCAACCACCGGTAATGAGCCCACACCTTGCTATATGTCGCTGACGACATATACCCTGAGGCTCATGGGTGAACTTTTCACCATCGAAATCGAACCGGAAGTGCAGGACTGGCTGCAGGCACTACCAGTCAAGCACTTCCTCAAAATCGACGAATACGTCGGGCTGCTCGCCGAGCAAGCAGAGTCGCTGAGTGAACCGTACGCCCGGTACCTCGGCGACGGAGTTCGCGAACTACGCCCGACACTGGACGGTGCCGCCATCCGCATCACCTATTGGCTCGCGCCCGGACGACGAGCCATATTGCTGACAGTCTTCAGAAAGACACGAATGAGGGAAGACGCTGAGGTCAAGCGCGCGAAACTAGCCCAGCAGACCTGCCGAGCCGAACATGAACCTGCCCACCGAGAATTCACCCGTACGATCGAGAAGGGAGAACTGGACCAATGAGCCATGCACGCTGGAAAACCCTCCGGGAACGCAAACTCGCCGAAGGCAACACCGAACCCGACGACGTCATCGAGGCGCGACGCGAAATCCGCCTCTGCATGGCGCTGGCAAAGGCTGTCTACGACCGCCGAACCGAACTCGGACTCACGCAGGCCGACCTCGCCGAACGCGCCGGCCTCACCCAAGCGAAGATCTCGCGCATCGAGGGCTCGGACACCGTGCCAACTCTCCCTCTCCTGGCCAAACTCGCCGAAGCCCTCGATGCGACTCTCACCATCGCGCTCGATGCCGACGACACCCTCGTAACCTTGACCAACCATCACACCGACGCCGCGTAAACCCCTATCTTCGGGTAGTGACAGCATAAGAGGCCCTCATCTGGTAATTCAGCTGAGGGGCCTGGGCGGAGCTGCCGGGAATCGAACCCGGGTCCTGCACCGGATCCTCCCGGCACCGGCTCGGGATCCTCCGATGTCGCGCAAGAGGGAGTGCGAACCGCTGGGAAACCTTCGTCGTGACTCACCGGGTCCGTAGGATGGCGGTCGTGAATCCAGCGGAGACGCTCGCAACCGGCCGGCCAGAACCCCCGCGCACCGCCGAAGATGATGCCGCACAAGAGATTCTGCAGCGCGTATTCGGCTACGACAGTTTCCGTGGATTACAGCGCGAGATCGTCGACCAGGTAGTCGACGGCGGTGATGCGCTGGTGTTGATGCCCACCGGCGGTGGCAAATCGCTGTGCTATCAGATCCCGGCGCTGGTGCGGCCCGGTGTGGGTGTGGTGATCTCCCCGTTGATCGCGCTGATGCAGGATCAGGTCGACGCGCTGACGGCGCTCGGGGTGCGGGCGGGGTTCCTGAACTCCACCCAGTATCCGGACGAGCGACGCACGGTGGAGGCGCGGTTCGTCGCCGGTGAACTCGATCTGCTGTATCTGGCCCCGGAGCGCCTGCGGCTGGAATCGACCGCCGATCTGCTGGACCGGGCCAAGGTGTCGGTGTTCGCGATCGATGAGGCACACTGTGTTTCGCAGTGGGGGCACGATTTCCGGCCCGACTATCTGGAGCTGTCGGTCCTGCACGAGCGCTGGCCGGATGTCCCGCGGATCGCGCTGACCGCCACCGCCACCGAGAACACCCGCCGCGAGATCGCCGAACGTCTGGACCTCACCGCGGCGAAACACTTCGTCGCCGGCTTCGACCGGCCCAATATCCAATACCGCGTCGAACCCAAGAACCGGGCCGAACAGCAATTGCTGTCGTTCATCAGCACCGAACATCCGGGGGAGGCGGGCATCGTCTACTGCCTGTCCCGCAATTCGGTCGAGCGCACCACGGAGATGCTGTGCCGCAACGGAATCGAGGCGGTGCCGTACCACGCCGGGTTGGACGCGCGCACCCGTGCCACCCACCAGGCTCGGTTCCTGCGTGAGGACGGGTTGATCGTGGTGGCCACCATCGCCTTCGGCATGGGAATAGACAAGCCCGATGTGCGCTTCGTCGCCCACCTGGACCTGCCGAAATCGGTGGAGGGCTATTACCAGGAGACGGGCCGCGCCGGTCGCGACGGACTGCCGTCCACGGCGTGGATGGTGTACGGCCTCAACGATGTCGTACAGCAGCGCAAACTGATCGATTTATCCGACGGGGACGCCGCGCACCGCCGTCAGCTGCAACTGCATCTGGACGCCATGCTCGCACTGTGCGAGACGGTGCAGTGCCGCCGGATGCAGTTGCTGAAATACTTCGGCCAGACCGGGGAGCCCTGCGGCAACTGCGACACCTGCCTGAATCCGCCGCAGTCGTGGGACGGCACGATCGCCGCGCAGAAGGTGCTCTCGACGGTGCTGCGGCTGCGCCGCGAACGCGGCCAGAGCTTCGGCGCCGGCCATATCGTCGACATCCTGCTCGGCAAATCGAATCCGAAGGTGCTGCAGCACAAGCACAATGAACTGAAGGTCTTCGGCGTCGGCACCGATCTACGCGATACCGAATGGCGCGGGGTCATCCGCCAGCTACTCGCCCAGGGGCTGCTTGCCGTGCACGGCGAATACGGGGTCCTGGTGTTGACCGAGGCCAGCGAGGAGGTGCTGTTCAAGCAGCGCAAGGTGATGATGCGCCGCGAGCCCGAACGCGCCAAGCCCGCCCGCCAGGCCAAGGCGAAGGGCTCCCGCCTGGCCGCCGCGGACTTGACCCCGGCCGCGGCCGGCACCTTCGAGAAGTTGCGTGCCTGGCGCGCGGCGGTCGCCAAGGAACAGGGGGTTCCCGCCTACGTCGTCTTCCACGACGCCACCCTTCGCGAGATCGCGTCCCGCGCGCCGGCGACCCGGGCCGAGCTCGGTTCGATCAGCGGTATCGGTGAGAACAAGCTCGCCAAATACGGGGACGGGGTGCTGGAGGTGCTGGCCGGAACCGATGCGGGTGAGCCCGCGTCGCCGACTCCGGACACTCCCGACCTGGATTTCGAACCGCCGCCGGACGACGCCTACTGACCGCCGGTGTTTATCGGACCGGTCATTCCGGGTAAAGGTGGGTATGACCAATAGCCAGAACCACGCGGAAGCCGGCACCGAATCTCTGGAGCCGACCCTTGCTGTGGAGATGAGCGCCGGCTCCGGTTTAGAGTCCGGGCGGCGTGGATGGCGGTCACGGTCGAGGGGCGGAATGCGAGCCTCGACGATGATGCTGACCGCGGTGTGGATCGCCGTGCTGGCCCTGTACCTGGCTGTCCGGCCAGGTGGTTGACGGTAGGTTGCGGACATGTCCGGCGACCGTCCCGAGGACCGCACCGAACCATCGCTGGGTGTCAGCGGTGTGGAATCGGTAGTGTCGGCCGCGGGGTTCGAGGATTCGATCGAAGCCGGATGGTTGAGGCCGCGTGAGCGCCAATGGGGACGCCCACGCGTCTCGACAATTCTGTTGTTGCTGGTGTGGATAGGTGTCCTGCTGCTGTACCTGGAGGTACGACCCGGCGGCTGAGGCCGGATCGCCGAACTAGGCGCGGATGCGCTCCCACATCATGGTGCCGTGCCAGCCCTCACGCTCGAAAGCCCAGTCCCGCAGCGTTTTCGCGACCAGATCGGCGGCCGGGGACGCGGTGGCCCGCCACCGCGAGGAACTGTCACGCACCGTCGCCCGGAAGTGCATATTCGGCCCACCGCCGCGATATTCGACGATGTAGCCGCGGCCGTCGTCGGGGTCGAGCTTATGGTCCATCCGGATCTGTAGCGTTTGTCCGGCGAGCGACGCACCTTGCCGCTCGACGAGGAGTTGAGGATCCCGAAAGTCCAGCTCGGCGAGTAAATCACGCAGTTGTGTATCGGTGGGGTCTTCGAGTACGCGGGCTGCGGCGGTGCTCACTCTGAATCGGGGTGCCGTTGTCACGGCACCCATTCTGCCTCACTCCGTCAAACCGTGTTCACTCACAGGTAACATGGACGAAACATTTCGACATTTCAGACATTTGTTCGCCGGCTTCTGACGGTCCGGAACGCCGCGATGCGGTCCCACGGGGTGGAACAAGGCACAATGGCGGCTGGAATTCGCCGTTGAGCTGCGTAGTTGATAAGAGGATGGGTATGAGGGAGAGCGGGCGCAAGGTTATCGCCACCAACCGCAAGGCGCGGCACAATTACCAGATCCTGGACACCTACGAGGTCGGGATCGCGCTGGTCGGTACCGAGGTCAAGAGCCTTCGGGAAGGTAAGGCGTCGCTGGTCGACGCCTACGCCAGCATCGACGATGGTGAGGTGTGGTTACGCGGACTGCACATCCCCGAGTACGGGCACGGCACCTGGACGAACCACACTCCCCGTCGCACCCGCAAGCTGCTGTTGCACCGGCGCGAGATCGACAAGTTGATGGGTAAGACCAAGGAGTCCTCGCAGACCCTCGTCCCGCTGTCGATGTATTTCAGCGACGGCAAGGTCAAGGTCGAGCTGGCGCTGGCCAAGGGTAAACAGGACTACGACAAGCGCCAGGAGCTGGCCCGCCGCACCGCCGAACGCGAGGTGACCCGCGAGATCGGGCGCCGAATCAAGGGAATGCGCGGCTGAGCGGTTCGGAAATGAATTGTCCGACCGCGATGTTAGTATGAACAGCCCGGTCCACCAGGCCGGGTGATTCATCTGGATCGATGACTACGGGGCTGAACGGTTTCGACTGCGTACGTCGATTCAGGGGAAGCGTGTCGGTGCAGGCAGGAGACCACCGTAAGCGTCGCTGCAACCCTATAAGCGCCGATTCTCATCAGCGCGACTACGCTCTCGCTGCCTGAGCAGTAGAGCGTGTCTGTCAGTCCGGGACTGCTCTCGGCCCGGTCACTGGCATCAGCTAGAGAGCTTCACCGTCCGGCTCGGTCGCGGAGTCGTACGGGACATCCAACAGCGACTGGGATCGCCATCCCGGCTCGTTCGCGTGACCGGGAGATCCGAGTAGAGGCATAGCGAACTGCACACGGAGAAGCCCTGAAGAAGCGGCGGAGGACCCGGGTTCGATTCCCGGCAGCTCCACCCCGGCCCCTCACCTGAATTGCCAGGTGAGGGGCTTTTTCATGGGTGAATGCGAGAATCTAGCTAGAATTCTGTACAGTTACGGTATGTCGGTTCTTCGCAATACTCATGAGCTCAGCGTTTCCGACGCCGCGCAGCGAGGTGTCGCCGGGTTGGTGGCGGATGCCGAGGGCGGTACCGATCTGGTGGTCACCCGCCATCATCGGCCGGTCGCCGCCGTGGTCAGCATGAATCGGCTCGCGGATTTGGATCGGGCGGAGTCCGATCTGCGCGACCTTGCGCTGGTTCTCGCCCGGGCCGCGACCGACAGCGGAAACCGAACCTCACTCGATGAGGTGCTCGGCGCCTTCGGCCACACCCGGGAATCCCTCACCGAACTCGATGACCACGAGTAAACCGATGGTCGAAGTCGTGTTCACCGATGCGGCGGTCGACGACCTTCGCAAACTCGGTCCCGATGCCGTGCCCAATGTGCTCAAAAAGGTGCTCCTGCTACTGGATTCACCACGAGCGGGCTATCCGCTCGGCGGTGAACTGACCGGGTTTCGCAAGCTCGTCGTCGGGCGCAACACCTGGCGGATCGTCTACCGGGTTGTCGGCGATCAGACCATCGAGATCTGCGAGATCTGGGCGATTGGAGCACGCGCCGACTCCGAGGTCTACGCGGAAGCGACCGCCCGCATCGTCGCGGCCGCCGACCGGCTACCGGAATTCAGCAAACTCGGAGCGGTGGTCGAACGACTCGGTCACGATGTCGAATCGCTCGGCATTCCATCGACACCGATGCGCGAACCCGTCCCCGATTGGCTCGCCCAGCGATTGATCCATACCGTCGGCATGGCTCCCGCTGAAGTCGCGGCACTCGATCTCGAGCAGGCCGTCGACCACTGGGCCGAATACACCTCACGGCCATCAACGTAACCGGACCGACCGGCGGTCAGGGGCATATTCTGGACTTCGTGCCGTCCGGACTCCGACTGGCCGAATTCATCGCATCGCTTTCGCTGGCCACGGATCTGGGGCTCGGTCAGCCGGAAGAACATGTGCTGCGGCAGACCGTGATCGCCACTCGCCTGGCCGCGGCGGCCGGACTGTCCGGCGATGAACAAGCCGCCGCGTTCTATGTCTCACTGCTGGCCTGGGTGGGGTGTATCGCCGACTCCCACGAGATGGCGCACTGGTTCGGTGACGATCTGCGGTTACGCGCCGACAGCTACCACGTGGACAAGGCAGGGCTTCCGATGCTCGGATTCATGCTGGGCCACTTGGGCCGGTTGGGTGTCACCGGTGTCTCGACCGGGATCTGGAACAAGCCGGGACCACTATCGGCATCGGAGTGGGAGCGCGTGCGCATGGTGCCGTATCTGACCGAGCGGGTGCTGTCGCGCTGTGATCGCCTGCGCCCGCTCGGCGCCGTCGCGGGGATGTGCCATGAGCGAATGGACGGATCCGGATATCCACGGGGCGTCTCAGGATCCTGGATACCGTTTCCGGCCCGGCTGATCGCGGCCGCCGATACCTTCACCGCACTCGGGCAGGGCCGCCCGCATCGCGCCGCGCTGCCCGACGACCGCCGAAGGGAGATCATCGAGCAGGAGGTCGCCGCCGGTCGCCTCGACGCCGATGCGGTGCGCACAGTCCTGGCCACGGCCGGTGCGCACCGGCCACGCCGGGCCTCGCATATCGCCGGATTGACCGCCCGCGAGATCGAGGTGCTGCGGCTGCTGGTGCGGGGGCTGTCCAATAAACAGATCGCCCAGGCACTTTCGATCACCTCGCGGACCGCCGGCAGCCATGTCGAGCACATCTACACCAAGATCGGCGTCAGCACACGGGGCGCTGCGGCGATGTTCGCGATGCGCCACGGTGTCGTCGAGATCGAATGATCCGGAAGATCGGGCATTCACCCGATGTGAGCGGTACGCGCCGACCGTAGAACTGATGCATGACAACTATTACCCCCACCCCCACCAGCACCCCGACCGAGGATCGATCGGTCGCGGACCGCTTTCTCGAGGCTCTGTCGAACCGCGACTTCGCCGCGGTGGCCGCCTGCCTGGCCCCGATGTGAAGATGCGCGGCCTGATCCCGCCCGGCCCCTTCGACGCCCAGACCGCCGAGGACGCGGCCGCCCGCTTCCGGCAGTGGTTCGGCGGCCCGGATCGGTTCCGGATGCTCGACTACGAAACCGGGCACTTCGGCGGCAAACTGTATCTGCGCTACCGCATCCGCATGTGCCCCACCGCTGACCCGACCGCCGCCCGCATCGCCGAACAGCACATCTTCGCCGACGAAACCGACACCGGCCTGGGAACCGTCGATCTGCTGTGCTCGGGCTGGCTGCCCGCGCCACCCAGCTGACCAGGCGGCGCGGTGCCGCATCATTCGCGCACGTAGTAGCGCAGTGTGCCGTAGGCGGTCAGGGCCGCGAACACGATGCCGACCGGCACCACCGTCAACGCCACCACGGCGATGTCGTCACCGGTGATGCGCGGGAACACCTTGGAGGCGAACAGGTCGCCGAGGGCTTGGTCGATGACCAGCGGGCGCGCCGCCATCAGGCCCAGCACCGCGAGCACCGAACCGGCCAACGCCGCGACCACCGCTTCCATCAGGAAGGGCAGCTGGGTGTACCAGCGGGTGGCGCCGACCAAGCGCATGATGCCGACCTCCTCGCGGCGGGTGAAGGCCGCGATCTGCACCATATTCGCGATCAGCAGCAACGCTGCCAAGCCCTGCAGCACCGTCAGGCCGAAGGCCGCGTTGCGCAGACCGTCGAACAGGCTGACCAGCCGGTCCACGATGTCCTTGTCGTTGCGGACGTACTTCACCCCGGGCCGGCCCTGGAACTTCTGGTAGATGGCCGGATAGTTCTCGGCGTCGGTCATCTTCACCCGCAACGAGGACGGCAGCGAGGATTGGCTGACGTACTGGGCCAGCTCGGGCTGGTCCTTGAACGTCTTCTCCTTGGCCTCGCGCAGCGCCTCGTCCCGGTTGAGGAACTGCACCGATTCGACGCCCTGCGTTCCCTTCAGATCCGCCATCAGCGATTTGCACGGATCCTGGGAACAGTCGGTGTCGGTCGCGGAGACATTCTCGTCGAGATACAGCCGCACCTCGAGCCGGTCCAGGAAGTACTGCTCGGTCTTGTCTGCCATCCGCACGGCCAGCATGCCGCCGCCGAGCATGGTCAGTGACACCGCGGTGGTCAGGACCATCGCGACGGTCATGGTCACATTGCGGCGCAGACCGTTGAGGACCTCGCCGAACAGGAAGCTCGCGCGCATTACCGGCCCACCCCGTACACACCGGTGGCCTCGTCGCGGACCAGGCGACCGCGATCGAGTTCGACCACCCGCCGCCGCATCGCGTCGACGATGTGGTTGTCATGCGTGGCCATCAGCACGGTGGTGCCCGTGCGGTTCACCCTTTCGAGCAGCATCATGATGTCCTGACTGGTGTCGGGGTCGAGGTTGCCGGTGGGCTCGTCGGCCAGCAGTACCAGCGGCCGGTTCACGAACGCCCGCGCCAGTGCCACGCGCTGCTGTTCACCACCGGACAGCTCGGCCGGCAGCCGATCCGACTTGCCGGACAGGCCCACCATGTCCAGCGCCTCGGGAACCGCCCGGTTGATGAACTTCCGGTTCTTCCCGATCACCTCGAGTGCGAAGGCGACATTCTGCTCGACGGTCTTCTGCTGCAGCAAACGGAAATCCTGGAATACGCAGCCGATGCGCTGACGCAATTTGGGCACCCGGCGGCTGGGCAGCCGGTCGACCCGAAAATCGGCTACATGCACCTCGCCGGAAGTCGGTTTGACGTCTTTCAGCAACAGTTGCATGAACGTCGATTTCCCCGACCCGGAGGGGCCGATGATGAATACGAATTCCCCCTTCTCGACCTGCACCGAAACATTGTCCAGTGCGGGCCGAGTCGAGGTTTCGTACGACTTGGTGACGTTCCGCAGGGTGATCACGAGGTGCCAGTGTAGCCAGCGGCGCGCCCGCGGGCCCGGAGGCGGCAGCGAAGCGTCACCACGTAGGGCTCACGGAAGCGCCGCAATCGAACACAGCGGTCAGGCCGCGAGCCCGGACCCACGCGGCCTGCATGGGCCGCGTCACTCCGACGTCACTGCGGATGCGCGGTGACCACGGGTGTGCCCGACAGCGCTCCCGGCATATGCGGAAGCCCCGAGTGATCGCCGGTCGGCGGCTTCACGAATACATAGATCACCAACGTCGCGATCCACACGCTGATCAGAATCGCGGTCGACTTACGCGGTTTCACTCAAACCCTCCCGGCGCAATGCGCCTGCCACTCGAACGCGCAGTTCGCGTCCGACGTCGAATTGTTTACCCGGCAAGGTGCGGGCAACCATCCTGATGTTCATCTGAGAAACGGTGAGGTCTTCCACACCCATGACGGTGGGCTCGTCCAGGAGCAGCGATTTGAGATGGCGGTCCTGGAACGCCTTGGTGCCCACCTCGCGCAGAATATCGTTGATCTTGTTGATGTCTGCTGTGGCCGGAACCGGCACGTCGATGGCCGCGCGGGCCCAATCCTTCGACAGGTTGGTCACTTTCACGATCTGACCGTTGGGCACGGTGATGACCTCGCCGTCCGGATTGCGCAGGGTGGTGATGCGCAGGGTGACATCCTCGACGGTCCCCTCGGCCAGTTGCGAATGTCCGGTCATCGCGATCCGAACGACATCACCGAATCCGTACTGACGTTCGGTGATCAGGAAGAAACCGGCCAGCAGGTCCTGCACGATTCGCTGCGCGCCGAAACCGAGCGCGGCACCGATGACCGCGGCCGGCGCCACCAGACCGGTGATCGGAAATCCCAACCGCTGCAGCACTTCCAGGGTGACCAAGAAGTACACGACGCACAGCAGCACCCAGGTGCACACCTGCGCCAGCGCGTGCCGATGTTTGGCGGCCTCGGTGCGCACCAGCGAATCGCTGCTCTGGAAGCCGGAGTCGATACGACGGGTGATGCGGTCGCGGATGTAGGTCGCCAGGCGGCTGAACAGCATCGCCCCCACAACCAGAAGAACGATCTCGAGGCCACTGCTACGTACCCAGTTGGTGAATTCGGTCCCCGTGCCGGAGGACAGCGCGAGTGTCACCGGCACATCCCCTCCGAGATCAACGACCGATCGACGATCAACAACGCACCGACACAAGGCTTTCTGCCGACTGAACACACGCCTGCCACAGTACTACGCCGATGCAACCGTCAGCACGTCGTGATTGTGCCGTGATAGAAGCGAGCAGCGGAAATAGCCGACCTATTCGCGATATTCCCATCGAGTTCTCAGGCACTTCAGCGGATCGTTACGCGGCGCGACGATCAGGCTTCCTGGCGCATCCGCCAGCGGATACCCTCCTCGATGAAGCCGTCGATATCACCATCGAGTACCGCGGTCGGGTTATTGACCTCATGGTTGGTCCGCAGATCCTTGACCATCTGATACGGGTGCAGGACATACGAACGCATCTGATTGCCCCAGGACGCACCCTCGGTGGTCTTGAGGGCGTCCATCTGCGCGCGCTCCTCCTGTCGCTTGCGCTCGAGCAATTTGGCCTGCAGCACCCGCATCGCCGAAATCTTGTTCTGCAGTTGCGATTTCTCGTTCTGGCAGGTGACGACGATCCCGGTCGGGACGTGTGTCAGCCGCACCGCGGAGTCGGTGGTGTTGACACTCTGCCCGCCGGGGCCCGAGGACCGGTAGACGTCGACGCGGACCTCGTTCTCGGGAATGTCGATGTGGTCGGTGGTCTCGACCACGGGCAGCACCTCGACCTCCGCGAAGGAGGTCTGCCGGCGGCCCTGGTTGTCGAACGGGCTGATCCGCACCAGCCGGTGTGTGCCCATCTCCACCGAGAGGGTTCCGTAGGCGTAGGGGACCTTGACCGCGAAGGTTGCGCTCTTGATACCCGCCTCCTCGGCATAGGAGGTGTCGTAGATCTCGACCGGGTATTTGTGGCGTTCGGCCCAGCGCACATACATGCGCATCAGCATCTGGGCCCAGTCCGCCGCGTCCACACCACCGGCACCCGACCGGATGTTGACCAGCGCCTCGCGTTTGTCGTACGGACCCGAGAGCAGGGTGCGCACCTCCATGGCCTCGACATCGGCATGCAGTGCCGCGCGGTCGGCGTCGGCGTCGGCCAGCGCGGAGATGCGGGCCTGCCCCTCTTCCTCCTCGGCCAATTCGTAGAGCACCGGCAGATCGTCCAGGCGCCGGCGCAGTTCGGTGACCCGGCGCAGGTCCCCCTGGGCGTAGGAGAGTTCGCTGGTGACCCGCTGCGCGTGCTCCTGGTCGTTCCACAGGTCCGGGTCGGCGGCCTGATGTTCGAGTTCGTCGATACGGCGCCGCAGTTCGTCGACGTCGAGCACCGACTCGACAGTCTTCAACGTGGTGTCGAGTTCGGCGAGATCAGCGGAAACGTCAGGATGCACGGTGATCCAATCTACCGTCTCGCGCGCACCGGCCCGGTCGGAGGTGGATCCGGGCGGCGCGCCCACTACTGTTGTTCTGTGAGCGAGCATGCCGATGATCTCGAACTTGCCCTGCTACTGGCCGATGAAGCCGATGCGATCACTCGCGAGCGCTTCGGCGCCCTGGATCTGAAGGTCGATTCCAAACCTGATCTGACGCCGGTCTCGGATGCCGATCTCGCGGTGGAGCGTGCCTTGCGCGCCACGCTGATCGAGCGCCGCCCGCATGATGCCGTCCTGGGTGAGGAGTTCGGCGGTGACGCCGAGTTCATCGGGCGGCAGTGGGTTATCGATCCGATCGACGGCACCAAGAACTTCGTGCGCGGGGTTCCGGTGTGGGCGAGCCTGATCGCGCTGCTGCGGGACGGCGTACCGGTCGTCGGTGTGATCAGTGCGCCCGCGCTGAGCCGGCGCTGGTGGGCCGCGACCGGATCGGGTGCGTGGACCCGGTTCGGGACGGGCGAACCCACGCGCATCGGTGTCTCCGCGGTGAGCGGTCTGAATTCGGCGAGCCTTGCGATCTCCAGCCTGTCGGGGTGGCGGGACCTGGGCCTGCGGGACCAGCTGATCGAACTGACCGATCAGGTGTGGCGCACCCGGGGCTACGGCGACTTCTTCGGCTACTGCCTGCTCGCCGAGGGTGCGGTCGATATCGCCACCGAACCGGAGGTGTCACTGTGGGATCTGGCTCCCCTGGATGTTCTGGTGCGTGAGGCTGGCGGCAGATTCACCGCACTGGACGGGTCCCCCGGACCGCACCGCGGCAGTGCCGTGGCGACCAATGGCCCACTCCACGAATCGGTACTCGGCGCGCTGCGAGCCTGACCGCCATGTGCAGGTGGTTCCGCGGCCGCTGCGATCCGGATCACCTCGGTGCCGGCAGCACTCGACAGCCTTTCTTACTCTGGAGTAAGGTAGCTTCTACTCGAAAGTAATATCAGGGACCGATCCACCCGAACACCTCCGAGAAGACTGGTGACTATGAGCACTCGAGACACCGCGACGCAGCGCCGCGCGGATTCCGCCGTCGGCCTCAACCCGGTCAAGCGCGACTGGATGGGAACCGCGATGCGGGTCGTGACGACCATTACCGGCTCCGAACTGGCCGAGAAGTACAACCTGCGCAAGCCCATCGAACGACTGACCTACGAGGGCACCCGAACCGGTTTCCGCACCCTGGGCGCCGCGACCCGCGCCTTCAACAGGGTCTCCGGTGGCGGCAAGCCGAAACGCCTGCCCGACAACGAGTCCCGCGCCAAGGGCTTTTTCGACCTGACCCCGACCGACGAACAGCAGATGATCGTCGACACGGTGCGCGAGTTCTCCGCCGAGATCCTGCGCCCCGCGGCGTCGGAGGCCGACAGCGCGGCCGCCGCTCCCAAGGACCTGCTGGAGCGGGCCGCCGAACTCGGCATCACCCTGATCAACGTTCCCGAGGAGCTCGAGGGCGCGGCCACCGAACGTGGCGCGGTCACCAATTCGATGGTGGCCGAGGCGCTCTCGCACGGCGATATGGGTCTGGCGCTGCCGATTCTGGCGCCCTCGGGGGTGGCCGTCGCGCTCTCGCAGTGGGGTTCGGATGCCCAGCAGCAGACCTACCTCGGTGCCTACGCCGGTGAGAACGTGCCGCAGTCCTCGGTGGTCATCAGCGAGCCGCGGGCGCTGTTCAACCCGTTCTCGCTGGAGACCAAGGCCACCCGCTCGCCCAGCGGCTACCGCCTCAACGGTGTCAAGAGCCTGGTCCCGGCCGCGGCCGACGCCGAACTGTTCATCGTCGGCGCCGAGCTCGACGGACGCCCCGCGCTGTTCCTCGTCGAATCCGACACCCCGGGCGTGGTGGTCGAGGCCGACCCGAGCATGGGTCTGCGCGCCGCCGGAATCGGCCGGTTGATCCTGGACAATGTCGCGCTGCCGGCCGAGGCCGTCCTCGGCGACGGTGACGCCGAACAGCGCGCCGAGGACTACGCGGACGCCGTGCGCCTGGGCCGCCTCGGCTGGGCGTCGCTGGCCGCCGGTACCAGCCAGGCCGTACTCGACTACGTCAAGCCCTACGTCAAGGAGCGCGAGGCCTTCGGCGAGCCGATCGCCCACCGGCAGGCGGTGGCGTTCATGGTCGCCAATATCGCGATCGAACTCGACGGCATCCGTCTGGTGACGCTGCGCGGCGCCTCCCGCGCGGAACAGGGCCTGTCGTTCGGACGCGAGGCGGCGCTGGCCCGGAAGCTGGCCACCGACAAGGGAATGCAGATCGGTCTCGACGGTGTGCAGTTGCTCGGCGGTCACGGCTTCACCAAGGAACACCCGGTCGAGCGCTGGTACCGCGATCTGCGGGCCGTCGGCGTCGCCGAAGGTGTGGTCCTGGTCTGATCCGGGTCCATCGCGACCCCCCGACTCTATCGATGGAGCCAATCCGATGATCAATCTCGAACTTCCCAAGAAGCTGCGGGCCAGCGCCAACCAGGCCCACCAGGTCGCCGCCGAGATCTTCCGCCCGATCGCGCGCAAATACGATCTGGCCGAACACGAGTACCCGGTCGAACTCGACACCATGGCCGCCATGGTCGAGGGTCTTTCCGACTCGGGCACCCAGGACATCTCCGGCGCCACCGGCGGGCGCAAATCCGAGGAGGGCGAGCCGGAGGCCAAGCCCGTCAGCACCGAACTGCTCGGCAACAGCAACGGCGGCAATATGGCCGCCCTGCTCAACGCCCTCGAAACCTGCTGGGGCGACGTGGGTCTGATGCTGTCGATCCCCTACCAGGGGCTCGGCAACGCCGCCATCGCCGCGGTCGCCACCGACGATCAGCTGCAGCGCTTCGGCAAGGTATGGGCCGCGATGGCCATCACCGAACCGTCCTTCGGCTCGGACTCGGCGGCCGTATCCACCACCGCGACCCTCGACGGCGACGAATGGGTGCTCAACGGCACCAAGATCTTCGTGACCGCCGGTGCGCGCGCCACCCACATCGTGGTGTGGGCGTCGGTGGACCGGTCCAAGGGCCGCGCGGCGATCAAGTCGTTCGTAGTTCCGCGAGATGCCAAGGGCCTCACCGTCGCTCGCCTCGAGCACAAGCTGGGCATCCGCGCCTCCGACACCGCCGAACTGCGGCTCGAGGACTGCCGGATCCCGAAGGACAACATCCTCGGCAGCCCGGAAGTCAACGTGGAGAAGGGTTTTGCCGGGGTCATGCAGACCTTCGACAACACCCGTCCGCTGGTGGCCGGGATGGCCATCGGTGTGGGCCGCGCCGCCCTCGAGGAGCTGCGCACCATCCTCACCGACGCCGGCATCGAGATCTCCTACGACATCCCGGCCAACAACCAGACCGCCGCCGCCGCCGAATTCCTGCGCCTGGAATCGGATTGGGAGGCCGCGTATCTGCTGGCCCTGCGTGCGGCGTGGATGGCCGACAACAAGAAGCCGAACAGCCTCGAGGCGTCGATGTCCAAGGCCAAGGCCGGCCGCACCGGCACCGATGTGACGTTGAAGGCCGTCGAGCTGGCGGGCGCCATCGGCTACTCCGAGCGCACCCTGCTGGAGAAGTGGAGCCGTGACTCGAAGATTCTCGACATCTTCGAGGGCACCCAGCAGATCCAGCAGCTCATCGTGGCCCGCCGCGTCCTCGAACTGAGCAGCGCCGAACTGAAGTAGACCGCGGGACAACGGAAACCGGTGCGGGAATGCCTCTGTTCCCGCGCCGGTTTTTCTCGTTCCAACGAGTGTCGTTCCGATGATCATCCCGCCTCAGGCCGCCCCGAGCCGTCATCCGGTATCCGGAGTCTGCGAGTCAGGACCGGCGGCGGGTGATCAGGCCGGCGACCGCGAGCACGCCGAGTGATCCCAGCACGATGCCGATACTGCCCAGCCATCGCGCGGTGGTATCCGATTCGTGACTCTCGGCGGCCGCGGCGGTACGGACATCGCCGTGGTCGGGTGCCCCCGGGCGCGCTGGGCCCAGTTGCAGTGTGGGAGCCGGAAATTCGGGTTCGTGGCCGCCGGATGGGCCCTGCTCCCATCGGATGACCCGGCCGTCGGAATAGGCTTGTTCGGCGGGCAGCGACAGCACATCGGTATCGGGTAGGCCGTCGGCCAGGACCGAGAACTGCTCGAACTGTTCGGGTGCGATCCCGCCGCCGTCCGCGATCCAGGTGACCGCGACGACTCGATGATCGCCGTCCCGGGTGACGCTGGATTTCCATCCCGCGACCGGTTCGGTCTCGACCTGCGGCAATTGCAGGAACCGCACGGTGAGCCGGGTCGTGGCGGTGCCGGTCGCCGATTCGTTCGGAACCCGGAAGGTCAGCACCGCGCTCGAACCCCGCGCGGCATCCGGACTGGACACCGTGACGTGGGCCGAAGCTGGTACGGCGGCGAGGGTTATCGCCGCCGCGACCCCCAGCAGGGCCGCCGGCACGCGAACGCACCTGTCACACATCATGCCCGCTCCCATTCGGTTGCCGGTCCACGGTGTTCTCGTCCGCCTCGAAGCCGACACCCGGACCCCGGCGGGGGACCCGGGCTCACTCGACCCTATTCCCCGGTGACATCCATTTCCGCGAGCGGCTTACGCAGCAGCTTGCCGGTGGCATTGCGCGGCAGTTCGTCGAGGAAGATCACCTCGCGCGGAACCTTGTAGCGCGCCAGGTTGGCCTTGACGTAGTCTTTGATCTCCTGGACGTCGCGCTTGGAGTCGGCGCCCGGAACGACGAAGGCGCGCAGGCGTTTTCCGAACTCCTTGTCGTCCACACCCACGACCGCGGCCTCCTGCACGTCCGGGCGGTCGGCGATCAGGTGCTCGACCTCCTGCGGGAAGACGTTCTCTCCGCCGGAGACGATCATGTCGTCGTCGCGGCCGTCGATGAACAGCAGTCCGTTCTCGTCGAAGTGACCGACATCGCCACTGGACATCATGCCCTCGACGGTCTCCTTGGTGCGGCCGTCGGTGTACCCCTTGAACGAATGCGCGTTCTCGATGAAGATCGTGCCGGTCACATTCGGTTCGGTGATGCGCTCACGGTTCTCGTCGAACAACGCCAGCCGGATGCCCAGCGGGGGGCGGCCCGCGGTGCTCGGCGAGATCCGCAGATCCTCCGGGCTCGCCACGGTGATCAGCGCACATTCGGTGGAACCGTAGACGTTGTAGAGGACGTCACCGAAGTAGTCGAGGCTGCGGGTCACCACATCCGGCGGGATCGCCGAACCGGCGGCGAAGATCATCCGCAACGAGGACATATCGTATTTCGCCAGCGTCTCGGCCGGAAGATCGAGCATCCGCTGCAGCATGGTGGGCACCACGACCAGCGACTGCGCCTTGTACTTGTCGATATTGGCCAGCGTCTGTTCGGGGTTGAACCGACGCTGCTGGAAGATCATCCGGTTGCCCAGCGACAGGCCGAGGGTGAACTGGGACAACCCGGTGGCGTGGAAGACCGGCGCCGCGACCACCATGGAACCGTTGCGCGGCAACGGGATCCGGTCCAGGAATTGGGCCGACATGAACGGGCTGATCTTATCGCGCGGGGCGCCCTTGGGGGTTCCGGTGGTGCCGCTGGTCAAGATGACCGTGCCACCCGGCTTCGAGGGCGCGGCCAGCGCGTCGGGTGACCGGTTCGCCCGCAGCGAGTCGATGGTCGGGGTCGCGGGGTCGACGCTGTCGGATTCGTCCACCCAGGTCAGAATGCGCGGGATCGTGGCCGGGATGGCTCCCATGAGTTCGACGAACTCGCTGTCGTGCAGGACCAGCTTGACCTTCTCGCGCTCGGCGACATCGGCGAGCTGCGGTTTGGCGAATCCGGTGTTCATCAGCACCGCCCGCACGCCCAATTTGCCGGTGGCGGTCAGGGCCAGCACCATGCCGCGGTGGTCACGCGCCAGCAGCGCCACCACATCGCCTTCGACCAGGCCTTGGGCCGCGAGACCGCGCGCCAGTTGATTGGACTGCCGGTCGACCTCGGCGAAGGTCAACTCGCCCTGCTCATCCAGTAGCGCCGGTGAGGTCGGGTTGGTTTTGGCGCTGTGCATGATGACCCCGGCGAAGGGACCGAATTTCGTCACGTTCAGCGCCGAACCGATCGCGTGGTCCATGCGCAGCGGGTTGAACAGCCCCCGTTTGCGCATCACGTTGACGCCCAGGGCCAGATCGCCGGCCTTTCTGAGGACAGCGCTCGCCGACGGAAGGACAGCTGACATCGGTACAACCTTCCACGGATTCCGCCAGCCAGGCGGGATCGCGATATCGAGATCCAGTGCCGGCTCAGCCTAGCAATCGGGGCGGCGCACAGGTGCCGCGGATCACTGTAACCAGCGGTACCGTGCGGAGCTAGCCGACCGGATACTCCACCAACTGTTTGCGCAGCAGTTTACCCGTGGCATTGCGCGGCAGATCGTCGAGGAAAACGACATCGCGGGGAACCTTGTAGCGGGCCAGATTGCCCTTCACGTAGGCCTTGATGTCCTCGGCCTCGATCGTGCGGCCCGGTTCGGGGACCACGAACGCGCGCAGCCGCTTCCCGAATTCCACATCGTCCACCCCGACCACGGCCGCGTCGAAGATGTCCTCGCGTTCGAGCAGCAGATTCTCGACCTCCTGCGGGAAGACGTTCTCCCCGCCGGAGACGATCATGTCGTCGTCACGGCCGTCGACGAACAGCAGGCCGTTCTCGTCGAAGTGCCCGGTATCGCCGGAGGACATATAGCCGTCGATGATCTGCTTGTGCCGCCCGTCGGTATATCCCTCGAACGGGGAGCCGGAGCGAATGAAGATGCGGCCCTGCATATTCGGCCCGTGCACGCGCTTGTCGTTCTCGTCGAACAGCACCACCTCGCAGGTGATGGGGGCGCGGCCGGCGGTCCCGGGCGCCAGCGCCAGATCCGCGGGCTGGGCCACCGTCGCGACCGCGCATTCGGTGGAACCGTAGAGGTTGTAGAGCACGGGGCCGAAGACCTCGGCGGTGCGCACGCTCAACTCCGGGGACAGCGCCGAACCGGCGAGCACGATCCCCTTCAACGTGGAACGGTCGTAGCGGTCGCGGATCTCGGGGGCCAGTTCGACCATCCGGTGCAGCATGGTCGGTACCGCCACCAACATGTCGACCTTGTGCTCGGCGATCAGGGCCAGCGTGCGCTCGGCGTCGAAGCGGCGCATCATGACGGTGGTCGCGCCGAGCGAGGTCGACAGCAGCCAGGTGGCCTGACCGGTGCTGTGGAAGATCGGTGACACGATCAGCATCGTGCCCTGCGGTGGGAACGGGATGCGGTCGGCGATCTGAGCCGAGGCCAGTGGTGAAACCGCTTCGCGCGGTGCGCCTTTGGGAAGGCCCGTGGTGCCACTGGTGAGGATGACGAAACCGCCGGGCTTGGGCGGCACCGGAAGTTCGGTCGGCGGGTGCTCGCGGATCAATTCCTCGATGGTGGTCGCCCCTTCGGGCAGTTCGGCGCCCTCGTCGACCCAGGTGATCACTCGCGGCAGCTCCGGCGGTAGGGCGTCGAGCAGGCCGACGAACTCACTGTCGTGCAGCACCACCTTGACGTTCTCGCGCTCACACACCTGCGCGAACTGCGGTTTGGCGAAACCGGTGTTCATCAGGGCCAGCCGGGCGCCGGCCTTACCCGCGGCGACCATCGCCAGCAGCAGACCACGGTGGTCGCGCGCCAGAATGCCGATGACCGTGCCCGGCTCCACACCGAGTGTCTGCAGTCCGCGCGCCAGCCGGGTGGAATCCTCGTCCAGCTGCCGGAAGGTCATGCTGCCGCGCTCGTCGATGAGGGCGAGGCGCTCGGGCCACTGCCGGGCCGCATGCCGCACACAGGTGGCCTGTGGCCCCAGTTGGCGGCCGTCCTTGGCCATCGCCACCGTCTCGCCGAGATTCCCGAGATCGATCAGCCCACGCTGACGCAGCACATTGATCGCGCGCACGGCCTCACCGGCCTGAACCGCCTTGCGCCGCACCCCGTGCAGAACCGAACCGATACCGAAATCCAAACCCATCTACGCCTCCACACCGAGGAAAATCCATGCACCCGTCCGCGCTCTGGGGACGGTAGCAGCCGCGCCCGCGATTCGGTACACAGTTCCGGTCAACGATTGGCCTCGATTGTCGCCGCGGCCCAGACCCGGAACGGTCGCGCCGAACCCGGCCGGCTCGCGCCCAGGCCCGACCGGTCCGGTCACGGCGACGTAGATTGAGCACCGACCCGACGCCGAGACCGGAGTGCGCCCATGCCCGAGGAGACCATCGCGATCATCGGCGCCGGGATTCTGGGACTGGCGATCGGACGGGAGATCACGCTGCGGCGGCCCGGAGCCCGGGTTGTGGTGGTGGACAAGGAGAATCGGGTCGCGGCGCATCAGACCGGACACAACTCGGGCGTGGTGCACGCCGGGATCTATTACGAGCCCGGCTCGTTGAAGGCGACGCTCTGCGCACGCGGCCGGGCACTGCTGCGCGAGTACTGCGCCGAGAAGGGGCTGCCCTACCAGGAGGCCGGCAAGCTGGTGGTGGCCGTCACCCCCGAGGACGTGCCGCGAATGGACGCGCTCGCCGAGCGGGCGGGGGCCAATGGTGTTCCCGGGCTGCGGCGGATCGATGCCGCCGAGATCGCGGCGATCGAACCGTATGCGACTGGGCTGGCGGCGCTGTATTCCCCGCATACCGCGATCACCGACTTCAGCCGCGTCGCCGAGGCCTTCGCCGCCGATATCACCGCATCCGGCGGCCAGGTCCGGCTCTCGTTCCCGGTCACCTCGATCCGCCCGCACCATGGCCGGATCGAGATCGGTTCTCCCGCTGAGGTATTCGAGGCCCACCGGGTGGTCATCTGTGCCGGACTGCACGGTGACGCGGTCGCGGCTCTGGCCGGCGATGAACCCGGCCCGCGCATCATGCCGTTCCGGGGTGAGTACATGCTGATCAGGCCGGAGAAGGCCGATATGGTGCGCGGCCTGATCTATCCGGTCCCCGATCCGCGCTATCCCTTTCTCGGCGTCCATTTCACGCGCCGGGTCGACGGGTCGGTCGACATCGGCCCCAACGCCGTCCTGGCCTTC
>JAFMQT010000354.1 GCA_017354515.1 Nocardia sp.
GCGGCCGTCTTCTTCGCCGCTGCCTTCTTGGCCGGAGCCTTCTTCGCGGCAGCCTTGCGGACCGGCCGCGCGGCGGCGCTGGTCTCCGGTGAGTCGGCGGCTTCGGCCGATTCGGCGGTCTGTCGGGTATTCGTGGCTACCACGTACGCCCTTTCGTGACGGTCTCGTGCGGCGTCACGCCAGAGTGGTCATCCGGCGGAGCGGTTCTGTCGGGTTACCCGGCTCTCGTACCGGGGTTCGATTTCCGGCTCACCGCCGGTCTCGTTCCATTGTAGCCATCGGCATCCAGCGCTCACGGCGTGATCCCGTCCTCGACCGCCATCGCGGCTCCCACGATACCCGCGGTATTGCGCAGATGGGCGGGCACCACGGGAGTCCGGTTGGCCAGCAAGGGGATCCACTGCTCGGCTTCGCGGCTGATCCCGCCACCCGCCACGAAGACCGACGGCGAGAACAGATCCTCGATGGTAACCAATACCTTCGTGACCTGCTTGGCCCACTTCTCGTAGGAAAGTTTCTCGCGTTCCTTCACCGATGACGCCGCCCGGTGTTCGGCTTCCTTCCCGTGCACCTCGATGTGGCCGAGTTCGGTATTGGGCACCAGGATGCCGTGGTGCAGCAGCGCGGACCCGATACCGGTACCGAAGGTCAGCAGGATCACCATTCCGTCGACATCGCGGGCCGCGCCGTAGCGGTCCTCGGCCATACCGGCGGCGTCCGCGTCGTTGAGCACCACCACCTGGCGCCCGCCGAGGGCACGTGAAAACAGTTCGCGCGCATCGGTCCCGATCCAGGCGGAGTCGATATTGGCCGCCGTGCGGGCGATGCCGTCGACCACCACACACGGCAGTGTCAGCCCGACCGGGCCTTCCCAGGCCGCCTTGTCGACGAGCTGGGCGACGGTGGTCGCGACCGCCTCCGGGGTGGCCGGCTGCGGTGTGGCGATCTTGATCCGTTCGTACGCGAGTTCGCCGGTGGCCAGATCGACCTGCGCGCCCTTCACCCCGCTGCCGCCGATATCGATACCGAATGCCTGTCCCGCAGCGGACATCGTGAACTCCTCGTTCCCTGTGCTTGCGCTCGAATTTTCCACCCGACGACGGTGCCAGCGCACGGTAACACCGGCGGTGGTGCAGCTCACCTCCGGCCGGTCGGATGCGCGCCGACCCGCCCTGTGATCGGATGGAGTCCGTGACCGAGCCGAATTCATCCGCTGCCCGCGCGGAGCGGGCCGACACCGATCCCGCGACCGTCGCCGAATTACGCCGGGTCGCAGTTCATCTCGCCGAAACCGCCGCGGCGCATGTGCGAGCCCGGCGGCCGGAGGTGTTCGGTCCGGCCCGCCGGGCGGCCGGTGGTGAGGGGGGCGCCCCCGATGCGGTTCGTACCAAATCCACCCCCACCGATCCGGTCACCGTGGTCGACACCGAGACCGAAGAGCTGATCCGGACGCGGCTGCGCGATCTGCGGCCGGGCGAGCGGGTCCTCGGCGAGGAGGGCGGCGGCGATCTGGGGACCGGCGAGGAGATCGTGTGGGTGGTCGATCCGATCGACGGCACGGTCAACTTCGTCTACGGGATCCCGGCCTACTCGGTATCGGTGGCGGCGATGCGGGGCGGCCGCAGTGTCGCCGGCGCGGTCGTCGATGTCGCCGCGGGTGCCACCTACAGCGCCGGCCTCGGCGCCGGCGCCACTCGGACCGACGGCGTCGGTGATCCGATCGCCTTGCGCTGCAACGACATCGACGACGTGCGGCTGGCGCTGCTGGCCACCGGCTTCGGGTACGGCGCGGTCCGCCGCGAACGGCAGGGCCGGTTGGTGGCCGGGTTGCTGCCGCGCGTGCGTGATATCCGGCGGATCGGCTCCGCCGCGCTGGATCTGTGCATGGTGGCCTCCGGTCGCGCGGACGCCCACTACGAACACGGTCTCAATCCGTGGGACTGGGCTGCCGGCGCGCTGGTCGCGGCCGAGGCCGGTGCGCGCCTGCGGTTGCCCGCCGCCGACGTGACCGGCGCCGCGGGGGAATTGGTGGTGGCCGCGGCGCCGGGAATCGCCGACGACCTGGCCGAGCTGTTCGATCAGCTGGGCATCAGCGCGGCCATTCCGGAGAACTGACGCCGGATCGGTCAGCAGCGTGCGGTGCGCGCGGCCGAGAGCAGGTCCGAATCGACCTTCGGACCGTCCGGCCCCGGATTCTTCAGCGCCCGCAGCACCTCTTCGGCGTCCGGACCGGGTTGCAGATCGTTGCCGAACAGTGAGCCCAGGGCGAGATCGACGGTGTCGTCCTGGCGCTGATCCTCGATGAGTTCGGCGCACGGCGCCACCAGCTGTACCGCGGCGGCGGCGGGCCGGCCGGACGCGCCGAAGCGGATCTGCCCGGTGCATTCCATATCGCCGTTGACGTACACGGGATCGTTGCCGTACACGGGTGCCGGTGGGGTGGCGTAGCCGAAGTCGCCGAGCTGGGAGGCGATGTGCTCGGCGAGTCCTCGCTGGCCGGATCCGTTGAGCACCCGCACCTTGGCCTGGGCCAGTGCCGCCGGTTCCACATCGTGTATCCGATCCGGCGACACCCGTTCACCCAGCGGCGCGGGTTGCGGTGAATTCGGCTCGCTTGCCGGGCTCGGCGTGTTGCAGGCCATGGCGCTGTGCGTGGTGTTGCCGGTCGTGCACGCCTTGATCCACACCACAGCACTGAGGAGTGCGAGTATCGCGACGAGCGCGACCCACGGCTGATGGCGGCGGCGGACGAATCGGCGCCCCTTCTTGTCAACGGCGCGACCTTCGGTGATCAGTGAAACCACACGCACACCATACGAGTTGGCGGGCGGGACGTACGCACGCGGCGGCGGTTGCGAGGTGGGGCGGTGTGGTATCGAGGTATTCAGCGACGGCGGCGGGCGGTATCGGGGTGGTAACAATTGCCCCTGGAAACCGACCAGCAACCCGTCTGCGCCGGTCGCGATCGGATCACGGCCGGGCGAACTCGGGGGCACGACACGGTCACACAGGCCGTGATGACCTGGGCTTCGGTAGTGATTTGCGGTTCGATTTCGGCTCGATCGGGTTTTGATTGCGACTTTTGCCCCGCGGTCCGCTATTGTCTGGCGGCCCGATCCGACAAGGAAGATGTGATTCAGGGTGGCGATTCGGGAACAACCAGGACATCTCCTGCGTTGACCGTGCGCGATCCGGGATGGATCAGGACGATCCGGACCGGTGGGCGAGCGGTGCACCGGGACGTCGCACCGAGGCGGGACGGCCATCGCCGCGTCGAAACCCACGAGGAATCGACACCGACGGGGCCGGTCCGGGATATACGGAGTGAGGACGAGGGGAAGACGACATGGCAACCGACTATGACGCACCGAGGCGTAACGAATCCGATGAGGTATCGGAGGACTCGCTCGAGGAGTTGAAGGCTCGTCGCAACGAGGCCGCGTCCGCCGTCGTGGATATCGACGAATCCGATACCGCGGAGTCGTTCGAACTCCCGGGCGCGGATCTGTCCGAAGAGGTGCTCTCGGTCCGGGTTATCCCGAAGCAGGCCGATGAGTTCACGTGCTCGAGCTGTTTTCTGGTGCATCACCGCAGCCGGCTCGCGAGCGAGTCCGGTGGTGAACTGATCTGCATGGACTGCGCGGCCTGAGCCGGCTGATCGTCGGCGAGGCAGCGCTTCGACGAGCACCGCTTCGACGAGGCACGACAGCAGGATCCGGGCAGTTCTGATCAGCCCGCGCTCGGCACCCCGAGTGCGGTCAGGACCCGTTCGGGTTTACGCGTACTGACCACCCAGTACGGGGCCGGATCGTCCGGGTCGTCCAGGACGAGCAGGACCATCGGCCCGATCCAGGGCCGATGCTGGACGAACGCGGCCGGGTCGAGCTGACGACCCAGAGCCGCGCTTTTCGCACTGGTGGGGACCGCCGCCGCGCGGGATACATATGTTACCGGCAGATGTGCCCGGTCCGCGCGCAATTCCAGAACGCCGTCCGAATCGGGGGCGACCTCCACCCGGTGCCGGCTCATCCAGATCAGCGCCCACACCGGAATCGGGAACAGCAGCACATAGGGCAGCCAGGCACGGATTCCCGGTGCGCCCATGTGGATCTCGGCGGCCAGCAGACCCGTCACGCCCAACGCGATCGGCCACCACCACAGCGGCACCCACAGGCGTTCGGAGTACACCGCGGCGGGGGCAGCGGGCGGTGCGGACTCGTCGGGTGGTACCGCGGGGGACTTGTCGGACACCACATCAGACTAGGTCAGGCCCCGGAATTGACTGTCGCCGGGAGTGGATCGGCGGGTGCGGGGCGGCGGGCGCGGGCTCGGGGCCGCGTCGGCGTTCGGTTCGCCGCGGCGAACGCGTAGGCTCGCTGGACGTGACCGGACTTGCACCCATACCTCTGCTGCGGCTCGACCCCGGCGTACCGGTGCCCACGCGCGCGCACCCGGGCGACGCGGGTGTCGACCTGTGCACCACCGAGGATGTCATCCTGGAACCGGGCGAGCGGGTGCTCGTGGGCACCGGGATCGCCGTGGCGCTGCCGCAAGGCACCGTCGGCCTCATCCATCCCCGGTCCGGTCTGGCCGCCAAGACGGGCTTGTCGATCGTCAATACACCGGGCACCATCGATGCGGGCTACCGAGGTGAGATCAAGGTCTGTCTGATCAACCACGATCCGCGTACCGCGATCCAGCTGCGTCGCGGCGATCGCATCGCGCAGCTGCTCGTCCAGCGGATCGAGCTGGTGGACTTCACCGAGGTCGCCGAGCTCGGCGAGACCGCGCGTGGCACAGGTGGATACGGCTCGAGCGGCGGGCACGAGAGCCTGTCGGAATCGGATACCGCGGGGGGCGGTGGAGGGCAAGTATGACCAGATTCGGATCGGGCGAGTACAGATCTCGCCACAGCGACGACGGGGGAGACCGGCCGCCCTATTCGGACGAGGACGACTTTCCGCGTACCGGATCGCACCGGGCCCCGGACCAGATCTACGACACCGGGACCTTCGACGCGTTCACCGTCCCGGCCGGGGACTCCGAATCCCGGCCGCCGCGACCCACGGTCGAACCCACTGCGGGACAGCAGCATTCGGCCGGGCGTCGCCGTCGGCACGGCATCCCCGACGATGACGACGATCCCGGTGGCCGGTGGGATCGACAGCCGCCGCCCGGAACCGGATATTCCGAAACCGGCTTCCGCCATGGTGTTCCCGGCGGCCCGGACCCATCGCCGCCGGCTGGTCCCGGTGGCGCGGGGCCACACGGGGCCCGGTCCGCGGACCCGGCCGGACGTGTCCCCG
>JAFMQT010000081.1 GCA_017354515.1 Nocardia sp.
GATGACGGCGCCCTGCGATCCGGTCTCACCGCTGGTCGAGACCGGGCGATTGAGCGCCGAGACGATACCGCTGGTGACGGTCCCGGCCAGGCCCAGCGGGGAACCGACCGCAACCACCGACTGCCCGACCACGACATCGTGCGAGGTGCCCAGTTCGATGGGCTTGAGATCGGTCTTACCGGCGGCCCTGATCACTGCCAGATCCGAGACCGGGTCGACGCCGACGATCGTGGCGGTGGTCGTGCTGCCGTCGCTGAAGGCGACCTCCATCTTGGCGTTCGGCCCGGCGCCGGTGGCGACATGGTTGTTGGTCAGGATCAGGCCGTCCGAGGACAGCACCACTCCCGAGCCTTCGCCTTCCGCACGCGCGCCGGTCACCCGGATCATCACGACACTGGGCACCACCCGCTGCGCCACCGCCGGAACCGATCCCGGGGGTGCGGCGCTCGCACCCGGTCCGGACGGAGCGGGCGCCGGAGCTGCCAGCGCGTTGTTGACCGGAGGGTTGTTATCGGACCGGGTGGCCAGGGCTCCGACCGCACCGCCGGCCCCGCCGGCGACGATCGCCAGCGCCACCGCGCCCGCGATCAGACCTCCCCGGCCGCGACGGGGCGGGGCGGAGGCGGCATACCCGCCGACGGGTCCGGCGCCGCCGAGATACGGTCCGCCCGAACCGGTTTCACCGCTCCCCCCGGCGTAGGGCAGTCCCGGACCGGGTCCGGGCGTATCGGCCGGATATCCCGCCCCGGCCGAACCTGGCGGCGCGTACGGCTGATACGGCGGCAACGGAGCGGTATGGCCCGGACCCGGTTCCGGCGGCCGCCCCCAGGGCGAATTCACGTCCGGACCCGAGGGCATCGCCGAGGTCGGCTCATCGGTGCCTCCGGATGGCTGCGCACCTCCCGGCCGCGACGTACCTTCCGGCTGCGCCACATCTCCTGAACGGGGGGTGTCTCCCGATGGCTGAGCCCCTCCGGAGAGCGGAGCCGCGGCGGTCGGCTCGTCCGGCCCGCCCTTCGAATCCTCGGTCATATCTCTCGTTTCTCCCTCGAGTCGTTCGCTCAGCCTGACGACAACGGCTGAGAGCGGACTGAGACCGTGCTATCAGTTCACCATGACTCGCCGCCCTCGCCGGCGGGAGCTATCCGTCCGCGGGCGATCGGCCGCCACCGCCCAGTTTATGGGTCCGGCGGCGCCGATACTCTGATTCGACACCGACGCCACGCCCGGAATCCCGGGGTTCGCCGATGTCAGCGGCCGCGGCGGGCGGCTCCCCCGGCAGTACGATCCGCACCAGCGCACCGCCGCGTTCGGAAGTGTCGACGGTGATCGTGCCGCCGTGTTTGGACACCACCTGCTTCACGATGGCCAGGCCCAGACCCGAGCCCGGCATGGATCGTGAGGCGGTGGTCCGGTAGAAGCGCTCGAATATCAATTCCCGTTCCTGCGGCGGGATTCCGGGACCCGCGTCATCGATGGCGATCTCCATCAGCCCCGGCCCGGTCTCGCGCATGGTGAGGATCGCCTGGGCCCCCGGCGGACTCCATTTGGCCGCGTTGTCCAGAACATTGAGGATCGCCCGCTCGAGGGCTGCCTCGTGGCCGTATACCAACCAGGGGCGCACGTGCCCGGAGAATTCGACATCGACCCGGCGGCGACGCACCCGTTCCAGCGCCCGCTCGGCGACCTCACCCAGATCGGTCTGCTCGAAGACGGTGTCGGGCGCGTCCTCGCGGGCCAGATCCACCAGATCGCCGACCAGCGTGGACAGCTCCTCGATCTGGGCGATCACATCCGAGCGCAGTCCGGCCATATCCTCTTCCGGGATCGGGGGCGCGTCCGGTCGCGAGGCCGCGATCAGCAACTCCATATTGGTACGCAACGAGGTCAGCGGCGTTCGCAATTCGTGACCGGCGTCGGCGACCAGGCGGCGCTGCCGATCCCGGGATTCGGCGAGTGCGCGCAGCATGAGGTTGAAACTCTCGGTCAGCCGCGCCAGTTCGTCGTCGCCGGTGACCGGGATGGGCGCCAGATCGTCGGTGCGGGCGACCCGTTCGGTGGCCGCGGTCAGCCGGGCGATCGGCCGCAATCCGGTCCTGCCGACCGTTGCGCCGGCCGCCCCGGCCACCAGTACACCGCAGCCGCCGATCGTGAACAGCAACCACGCCAGCCGGTCCAGCACCTCGCGCGTGGGCCGCAGTGAACGCGAGATCACCAGGGTCGCACCGGATTTCATCTGCCTGGCCAGAACCCGCTGATTACTGGCGGTGCGCAGCGACACGGCGGCCTTGCCGTGCGCGACCGCCTTCTCCGCCGGGCCGACCGGCGGATCCACCGGTTGCGGCGGTTCATAGGGAACATCGACGTCCGGATAGATCAGCGCAATTCCGATGTCATTCGAATACAACCCGCTGAACATGATGATCGCCTGGAAACCCTGCAGATCCAGATTATTACTGACCATCACCTCCGCACGACTGCGCAATTGCGCGTCCACATCGGCGTACAGCGCCCGGGCCACCAGCGCGTACGCGGCGATCGAAGTCACCGCGACCGCGATGGCCACCACCGAGGCGGCCAGCAGGGTGACTCGCCAGCGCAGCGACACCGATCTGGTCAGCGGCATCGGCGGGCGCATCTCCGGGGGTTCGGGACGCGCTCGTACCCGCGCCACGCGATCGGCGCGCGCCGAACCGGAATGGGTTCTCGCCACGGCGAACCGGCCTACGGAGGGGTCTCGCGCAGCACATATCCGACACCGCGAACGGTGTGGATCAGCCGCGTCTCGCCCTCGGCCTCGGTCTTGCGGCGCAGATAGCCGATATAGACCTCGAGCGCGTTGCCGGAGGTCGGGAAGTCGTAGCCCCAGACCTCCTCCAGAATCCGGCTCCGGGTCAGCACCCGGCGAGGATTGGCCATCAGCATCTCCAGCAGCGAGAACTCCGTCCGGGTCAAGCTGATGGCCCGATCGCCGCGCGCGACCTCGCGGGTGACCGGATCCAGCGACAGATCGGCGAAGCGCATCGCCTCGGAGGATTCGAGCGCCACATCGGCCGACGTCCGGCGCAGCAGAGCGCGCAAACGCGCCAATAATTCTTCGAGCGCGAATGGTTTCGGGAGATAGTCATCGGCGCCGGCATCGAGTCCGGCCACCCGCTCGGACACCGAATCCCGTGCCGTCAACACCAGAATCGGCAGATCGTCACCGGTACTGCGCAGCCGACGGCACACTTCCAGGCCGTCGAGCCGCGGCATCATCACATCGAGAACCAATGCGTCGGGCCGGGCGGCGTCCACCTTTTCCAGGGCGTCGAGCCCATCCACGGCCAGTTCGACCGAATATCCGTTGAAGGTGAGCGACCGGCGTAGCGACTCGCGCACCGCGCGATCGTCGTCGACTACCAGAATGCGCATGGCACCCAGTCTGGACGTAGCGACTGAGATCCGTCTGAGAACCCCCCGCCCCGGCGCGTCATCCGCGCACGCGGCATCGACCTGCGAATTCTGAAAATATACAAGAGGATTGTATCTGTTTCAGATAGTTAACATCGTATAGTCGACCTTTTGGGCATCGTCCAGAAATCCGCTACCCATTGCCGCGACCGTGCTCGCGCGGTATGTTGCCCGGGGTAAAAGTAAACCTCAAGTTGGTTCTTACCCGGTCTGACCCCTATGTCTACATGGGTATCGACCGGAACCGGGGGAATGGTGCGCGAGCGGAGGCGACGGTAGCGGGATGGGCATTGCACCGCGGCAATGGCAGATGAATCTGTCCAATCTGTCCGTGACGAGCAAAGTTGGCATCGTGCTGCTGCTGCCGGTGGTACTGGCGTCGGTCTTCGCGGTCCTGCGAATCAACGATGAGCTCGGCACGATCTCACAACTCAACGCGGCGAGTGAACAGGCGCGAATCATCCGCCCCACACTGGCTTTCAGCTCCGCGACCAACGCCCTGGCGGTCGCGACAGGCAGCAGTAACCACCCGCTGCCGAACGCGGGCACCACCCAGACCGCACTGGATCAGGCGGCGGCGAAATACGATCAGACGGCCGCCGATCTGCAGACCGCGCTGCAGAACACCGCCACCGATCGGCAGGTCATCACCGAGCTCACCGAGGCCCTGGCCGCCGGTAAGACGTTGCGTAACAGTGTGCACGGCACCGCGGTCCAGGAAACGCTGCGCGAGGTCGGTGACGTCAGTACGCATATCGGCGCCGCCATTTCGGAGCTGTCGACGCCCAATCAGGCTGATATCGAACGCTATTTCACCCAGCTCGGTGTCATCGAGACCGCCCGGCAGAGCTTCACCCAGCAGGAACTGGCCCTCAACAGCGGCGGCCTGGCCAATAACGCCGCGGCGGTCGCCCCGGTGCTGACCGCGGCCGGTTCCGAACTGACGATGATCAACCAGTACGCGAGCATCCGGCCCGACGCCGCCAAGAATTCCGATGTGCTGCGCGGCGCGGTGCAGACGCGCATCGGCGCGCTGAGCCAGAACACGACCGAGCCGGTGCGATTACCGGGCGTCGCCCAGTCGATGCAGCTCAGCACCGACGGCTACAACGAGGTCACCGGCGGCCTGGCGGATCTGATCGACTCCGGTCTGTCGGATCGGTCGGTCGCCGCGCGCGCGACCGTGCTGCGCGATGTGGCGCTGGCGGTGGTGACATTGCTGGCCGGTCTGGCGCTGGCCCTGTCGGTGGCGCGCTCGCTGGTGGTCCCGATTCGGCGGCTGCGCCACGACTCGCTGCAGGTGGCGCACACCGATCTGCCCGCCGAACTCGAGGTCGTACGTAACGGCGGTTCGACCCCCGAGATCGTCCCGGTCGATGTGCAGACCAAGGAGGAGATCGGCCAGCTCGCCCGCGCCGTCGACGATATGCACCGGCAGGCACTGCACCTCGCCGCCGACCAGGCCCGGCTTCGTATGCAGATCGGCACCATGTTCGAGACCCTGTCCCGCCGCAGCCAGACCCTGGTCGAACAGCAGCTGTCACTGATCGAGGATCTGGAACGCGACGAGGACGATCCCGGCCGCCTGCAGAGCATGTTCCGCCTGGACCACCTCGCCACCCGCATGCGGCGAAACGGTGACAACCTGCTGGTGCTGGCCGGTACCGCACTGCGCCGCGGCTATCTGCCGCCGGTTCCGCTGTCGGATATGTTGTGGTCCGCCGTTTCCCAGGTGGAGGACTACCAGCGGGTGGAGATCGGTTCGGTGCCGGACGGCATCGTCGAGGGAGAGCCCGCGGTTGACATCGAACATCTGCTGGCCGAGCTGATCGACAACTCGCTGCGTTACTCGCCGCCCAATACGCCTGTGGCCGTGGCAGTTTCGCGCGCGGTGGACGGCGGCTATCTGATCGAGATCACCGACCGCGGCTTGGGAATGTCGGCCGAGGATCTGAAATCGACCAACGACCGACTGGCCTCCGGTGGCGAGGTCAACCTCGAAACCGCCCGCCGCATGGGTCTTTTCGTCGTCGGCCGGCTCGCCAGCCGGCACAACATCACCGCGACCCTGCGGCGCAGCTCGAGTATGGCGCAGCAGCCCGGTATCACGGCCTGCGTCCATCTGCCGGGTGTTCTGGTCTCCCCGACCGAGGCCGTGGCGCCGCCGCCGATCACCTCGACCTACAGCGGATCGGTCGCCGAGTTCCCCGCCCCGGCCGCCGCACTGCCCGCGCCGACGCCCATCCGCCCGCTCGCGGCGGTACCGGATCGGCCCGACGAGCCGGACGAGGATCGGCCCAACTCGGATTACTTCGCCACCGGCGGGCTGCCGCAACGCAAACCCAGTCCCCCGGTCGAGCCGGATTCCTCCGGACAGGTGCGGCAGTTCCCGGCGATGGGGCAGCGTGAGATCGAACTGGGCAGGAGCGTCGGCGAGGATCTGCCGACGACCGGCCAGGACTTCTTCGCCGAGCCCTCGAGCCTGGAGGACGCCCCCGCATCGGCCCCGAGTTCCGGCACCTGGGTGCCGCGCAAGGAGCTCGAACGTCGGCACGACGGCGATTTCCCCAGTGTGCCGGGCCGCGAGCCCGGCTCCGGCACCGGCTTCTTGCCGCGGCGGGACAGCGGACCGCAGACCGGCGGCTTCGGCCACGACTTCGGTAACGGCTACGACCGCAATGGCGGTGACCACCAGGATCGGCAGCACGGCAACGGTTTGACCCCGATGCCGGCCGCCGAACTGCAGGACGAGCGCGCAGGCGGCGATCACCGCGGCTCCGGCGAGGATCGGGCGCCACGGCGCGATCCGATACCGCCCGCGCCCCGGCGCCCGGCCCCGGCGGCCTCCGAACGTTCTCGGCCACAACCGGCTTCGCCCGACAGCTGGGCCGATACCGCGATCATGGCGCCGTCCCGGCGTGCGCCCGATCGTGAACTGCCGCGGCGCGGCGGAACCCGCACCGCTCCCCGGCAGGCGCCCGGCGCCCCGGCCCGGCCGGAATCGCCGACACCGATCTATCAGCGCATGGTCTCGGAATGGCTGGTCGAACCGTCCGATGACAGTCCGACCACCGGAACCTGGTCGTCCACGGAGGCCGACCAGGGCTGGGCGGCCGCCCAGGAGGCCAGCGCGCCCGTCGCGACGACGCGTACCCAGGGCGGACTTCCCATCCGCCGACCCGGTGCCCAGCTGGTCCCAGGTGGTGTGGCACAGGACAATCCGACCGAGGACCGCAACCCCGAAGAGATCCGCAAGAGTTTGTCCAGCCATCTCAGCGGCGTCCGTCGTGGACGCGTCAACGCACAGCAGAACGACGCACAGCAGAACGACGGAGGCTTTGCATGAGCGACACTGCGCACAAGACCGATGACAATTTGAACTGGCTGGTCACCAGGTTCACCCGGGAGGTTCCCGGGGTATCGCACGCGGTGCTCGTATCGGCGGACGGCCTGCTGCAGGCGACCAGCCCGCACCTGCCCGACGATCGCGCCCAGCAGCTGGCCGCGGTGACCGCCGGTCTGGCGAGTCTGTCCACCGGTGCCGCACAGCTTTTCGCCGGCGGCAAGGTGATGCAATCGATCGTCGATATGAAGCGCGGCTACCTGCTGGTGATGAGTGTGGGCAATGGTTCACACCTGGCGGTACTGGCCAATAAGCAGCACGATATCGGCCGCATCGGCTATGAGATGGCCCTGCTGGTCGATCGTGTCGGATCCGTCGTGCAAGCCACGGCCCGCTCAGGAGTCTGACGTTCGCGATGCCCAGCCAATACGCTCCGCAAAACGGTTATTACACTTCGTCTTCCGGTCAGTACCCGTCGCAATCGGGCCAGTACCAGTCGCAATCAGGTCAGTACGGGTCGCATTCAGGTCAGTACGCAGCGCAATCCGCCCGCCCGGCGACCCGGGTGCGGCCCTACGCACTGACCGGTGGCCGCACCGAGACCTCGATCAAACTTCCCATGGAAGCGGTTGTGGAGACGCTCCCGTATGCCAACCAATTCGATTGGCCCGCAGGCGATGTCCGCACCGACATCCTGCGCCTCGGCGCGGGTCAGCTCTCGATCGCCGAGATCTCGGCGCATCTGCAGCGCCCCCTGGGTATGATCCGCGTCGTCATCGGTGATCTGGTGATGGCCGGCACCATCCGGATTCACACCACGCTCAATGAGGACGCCACCTACGACGAGCGGCGAAATCTGATGGAGAGGACACTGCGTGGACTACGCGCCCTCTGATCCTGCGTCCGCGCGCAGAGGCTCGGTGCCGGGTTCGCCTGCGCGCGAGCCTGTCTCGTACCAGGATTCCCCCATGTACTCACAGCACCCCCGGGGTTCGGTGCCACGCGAGCCCTACAGTCCGCCCCCCGAACCCGACAATCACGTCGCCTCCACCAAGATCGTGGTCGCCGGCGGATTCGGCGCGGGGAAGACCACATTCGTCGGCGCGGTTTCGGAGATCGTCCCGCTGCGGACCGAGGCCATGGTCACCGACATCTCCGACGGTGTGGACGATCTGACGGCCACCCCGGGTAAGACCACCACCACGGTCGCGATGGACTTCGGCCGAATCATCCTGCCGGGCAACCTGACCCTGTACCTGTTCGGCACGCCGGGTCAGCAGCGGTTCTGGTTCATGTGGGACGACCTGATCCGCGGCGCGATCGGCGCGGTGGTGCTGGTCGACACCCGGCGGATCGAGGAGAGCTTCGCGCCGGTCGACTTCTTCGAGGCGCGCAACCTGCCATTCCTGGTGGCGGTCAATCGATTTCCGGGTGCGCCGCGATTCCCGATCGCGGAGTTGCGGCAGGCGCTGTCGATCCGGGACGGGGTTCCGGTGGTCGATATCGATGCCCGCGATGCCTCGGAGGTGCGCGGCACGCTCGCCGCGGTCACCGAATACGCGATCCAGCAATTGAACGACTCCCAGCGAGCGACCTCGGGACGACGCTGAGCACAGCGCCGAGCGATAGGCAGTACACCAAACGAACGACTCGGGGACACGATGAACTACTACGGAATGGGCTATTGGGTTCTGGGCCTGGCCATCGGAGTTTCCGCGGCCGGAGCCCTGGTGGGTCTGGCCTGTGTGCGCCAGTCCACGCTCTCGATCACCCAGCGTTTCCGGCTCGTGTGGTTGACCGCGGCGGCCGGATCGATCGGCGGGGTCGGTACCTGGCTGGCGGTCTACGTGACCCTGCTCGGAGTGGGCATATCCGGCGGCGAGGTCCGTTACGACGTGAACCGCATGGTGGTGGCGATGGCGGTGGCCGCGGTGACCACACTGGTGGGTCTGCTGATGGCCGGCCGGAACGCGACGCCGGGCCGGATCGTCGGCGGCGGCGCCGTGATGGGTCTGGGAATCGGGGTCATGCACTGGCTGGCCCTCGCCGCGATCCGGGTCAACGGGTCGGTCGAGGTGAACATCCTGATGTCGCTGGCCGCCGCGGGGCTCGCGATCGCGGCCTCGATCGGACTGCTGTGGGCGAGTTCGCGGCTGCGCGCGATGCCCGCTCTGGCCGGTATCGCGGTGCTGTACGCGCTCGCGGTCACCGCGATGCACAGCCTGGGCCTTTCGGGTGTGCAGGCACATGTGGATTCCGGGGTCGGCGAACCCAACGGCAACGACCTGTTCACGCTCTTCGTTCCGGTGTTCGTGGTCGGCACCCTCTCACTGGCCATTCCGATCACCGCGGTGCTGGTCGCGCCCGACCGGACAGGGACCACCCGCTCCCGCGAATCCGTCCGGGCCGAGGCCGGCCCGGACGCCGAGCATCCCGATTCGGCACCGCAGCTGGTGAACTGAGGGCGTGGCCGGCCGTCGGATCCGCCGGGCCGCGAATTACAGTGTCGGGCGTATATTTCGGCCGTTCGGCACGAGTGAGAGGTAGCCGCATGTGAATCCGGAGCAGGAAGCCATACTGCGCGATGTGCAGATCCAGCTGCGCGGCCCGAATCTCGCCGGATGGCCGCAGCTGAGCGGTGAGACCAGGGCGGCGACCGCACGGTGGTCGAAGCACTGGCGGTGGCGCTGCGTCAGATCGCCGATCTGCGTACCGAAATCGCCGATCTCGAGACAACCGTAGCGGAACTGACCCATCCCGAGCGCCCGCCGCTGCCGTGGCCGCTGTCGGTGGTCGCGGCGCTGCTGACCGATCCCGCGGGGGTGATCAACGAGCAGCGCGCCCGGTGGGAATCGTTCGTCGAGGAGATTCTGCATCACCAGTCCGAGCCCCGGACCCCGTATCGCGCACTCGACTCGGGCGCTGCGGCCCGAGACGTTCCGGGAGCGGCCGCAGGCGGATGAATCGCTCGAAAGTGGCGATGAGCGGGTTCTCCTGTCGCCAGGAAAACCCGCCCTCAGGCATGAGGATACCGCCGTCTGCCAGGGATTTCAGCGCTTCGGCGAGACTTTTTCACAGCCAAAAACCAACCGCCAGTTAGTAATTCACAAGGCAGCTACTCCGTCGCAATCCTCCGCGGCACTCGACAGTTACTTGCTTAGCCAATCAAACATTCTTGGCGCGCCGGAATCTGGTTCCATACACAACACGTCGGTGGGATCGAACCGGTGAACAATGCCGAAACTCCCACCACGACAGCACACCGCGAGCTATCGTCGGCGCGAACGAAATTCCGACACGTTTTCAGGAGATTTTGATGGCAGTTTCGGTGGCACTGGACAAGGCCCTGGACAAGGCGTTCGAGGACAAGTCCCTGCAAGAGATCCTGGCCGCACCGCCGTCGGCCCTGGCAGGCCTCACCGAGAAGCATGATGCCGCGCTGAAGGACGCCCTGGGTGTCAAGTCCATCGCCGACCTGGGGAACAACAAGTACATCCGGCTCGCGGTAGCCCTCGCGGATCTGGCCGCCAAGGCAGGCTGACAGAGTCCGTCCGATTCGGCCCGGCACGCCTCAGCGGCTGCCGGGCCGATTTCGTCGATATGACCGGTCCGATACCATGGCCGGATCGGGACCCCACTGTAGGCATCGCAGATCTCATGAGAAGGAGCCGGTGACATGGCAGTCAAGCGAGGTCCGTCGAAGCGGATTCGCGCCGAACAAGCACGGCGGCCCAAGAAGAATCCACTCATCGCCGCAGGTGTGGAAACCGTCGACTACAAGGACATCAACCTGCTGCGCACCTTCATCTCCGACCGCGGCAAGATCCGCAGCCGCCGGGTGACGGGCCTGACCCCGCAGCAGCAACGCCAGGTGGCGATCGCGGTGAAGAACGCGCGAGAGATGGCGCTCCTGCCGTTCACCAGCCGCTGACCGCGCGGCGTCGCAGGGAGACGGATATGCCCTCGATTCCGGTGGGCCGTGCCATCGCGGCCAGCACAGTGCTGTCGGCTCTGCTGTTCACCGCCGCGTGCACGGGTGCGGAAAACGGCGGGGCGCCATCGACTTCGAGCGCATCGACCATGTCGGCCGGCACCACCCCGACCGAACAGAATCCCCCGCAACCGGGTATGGCCTTCACCGCCGATCCCACGATCACGCGTGTCCGCCCGTTGCGATTCGACACCTGGAGCCGGACCGCGGCCGACCGCATTACGGTGAACTTCCAGATCGGCTCGCCCGAATGCTACGGCGTGGACGCCACCACCGACGAAACCGATACGGCCGTCACGGTGCATCTGCGAACCGGCACCCTGCCCAAGGCGGTCGGCCATGTCTGCTCGATGATCGCGATGTTCGGAAGCCTCGAGATCCCGTTGAACAAGCCGCTCGGAGATCGGAAGGTGCTCAGCGCCGGTTGATCGCCGCCGGACGGGTGGAAATCGGCCCGGCGGTCGATCAGCGCTGATCAGTGGGCGAAGTGCCGGGCGCCGGTCAGATACATGGTGACCCCGGCCTCGCGGCAGGCGTCGATGGTGAGCTGGTCGCGTACCGAACCACCGGGCTGCACAATCGCTTTCACGCCCGCGGCGATCAGCTGCTGCGGGCCGTCCGGGAACGGGAAGTAGGCATCCGAGGCCGCGACCGAACCCTTGGCTCGGTCACCGGCGCGCAGAACGGCCAGATGAACCGCGTCGACCCGGTTGACCTGTCCCATACCGACCCCCACCGAGGCACCGTCGTGCGCCAGCAGAATGGCATTCGATTTCACGGCTCGGCATGCGCGCCAGGCGAATTCGAGATCGGCCAGGGTCGATTCATCGGCCGCGTCGCCGGTTGCCAGGGTCCAGCTGGCGGGATCGTCGCCCTCGGCGTCGAGGATATCGGTCCGCTGCAGCAGGGCGCCTCCGCTGATCGGACGCAGTTCGACGCCACCGCGCTCGGGTTCGGTCGCGATCAGGATGCGTACATTCTTCTTGCGCTGCAGCACTTCCACCGCACCGTCGGCATAGGCCGGCGCCACGATCACCTCGGTGAAGATCTCGGCCACCTGTTCGGCCATCTCCACGGTCACCGGCCGGTTCGCCGCGATCACTCCGCCGAACGCACTCACCGGATCACAGGCGTGGGCCTTGCGATGGGCCTCGGCGATATCGGAACCGACCGCGATACCGCACGGATTGGCATGCTTGATGATCGCGACCGCGGGCCCGGAATGATCCCACGCGGCCCGCCAGGCGGCATCGGCGTCGGTGTAGTTGTTGTAGGACATCTCCTTGCCGTGCAACTGCTCGGCCTGCGCGAGCCCGGCGGGACCGGACGCATCGCGGTACAGCGCCGCGGCCTGATGCGGATTCTCGCCGTAGCGCAGCACCGCCGCGCGCATCCAGGACCCCCCCTTCCACTCCGGGAACCGCTGCGCGGCATCGGAATCGGAGTCCGCGGCGGCCAGCACGCCGGTCATCCAGCCCGCCACCGCCACATCGTAATCGGCGGTGTGCTGGAATGCCTTGGCGGCCAATACGGTTCGCTCGGCAAGACTGAAACCACCGGACCGCGCCGCCTCCAGGACTCGGTCGTAGTCGTCGGTATCGACCACCACGGCCACCGAGGGATGGTTCTTGGCGGCGGCACGCACCATCGACGGACCGCCGATGTCGATCTGCTCGACGCAGTCGTCGGGTGCGGCGCCACTGGCCACCGTCTGGGTGAACGGATACAGATTCACCACCACCAATTCGAACGCCTCGACCTGCAATTCGACCAGCTGATCGAGATGTTCGGACTTGCGGGTGTCGGCGAGAATGCCCGCATGCACCCGCGGATGCAGGGTTTTGACCCGGCCGTCCAAGGTTTCCGGGAAGCCGGTGAGGTCCTCGACCTTGGTCACCGGAACACCTGCGGCCGCGATCCGGCCGGCGGTCGAACCGGTCGACACCAGTTCGACACCGGCGGCGTGCAGCCCGGTGGCCAGGTCCTCGAGCCCGGACTTGTCGTAGACGCTGACCAGCGCCCGCCTG
>JAFMQT010000082.1 GCA_017354515.1 Nocardia sp.
ATCGTCGCCCGGCTGATTGCGGCGGAACTCGATCAGCCCGGCCAGGATGCCGTACATCTCGGTGATGTTGGCGACCGACTGCTCGGGTGTCAGCGAGGTGTCGAAGATTCCGTCCACGCACACCCGCAGTCGCGGAGCGAGGTCCTCGGGGACGCCCATGAGTTCACAGATGACGCGGATCGGCAGCGGATAGGCGAAAAGGTCACGCACATCGACGATCTCGCCCGCTCCGGTGGCGGCCAGGCCGTCGATGAGGTCTTTGGTCAGGGCCTCGATGCGCGGTTGCAGCGCGGCGGTGCGCCGGGCGGTGAAGGCCGGCGCGACGAGCTTGCGCAGCCGGCGGTGCTCATCGCCGTAGGCGGTGAACATGTTCTGCACCGCCACCCAGGTGATGATCGGCCAATCCTGGGGGAGTTCGCCGTTGACGAAAGCGGGCCAATGCCGGCTGGCGTCCTTGGAGATCCGCGGATCGGTCAGCACCCCTCTGAGCAGCTGGGCATCGGTGACCGACCACGCTCGCACACCACCGGGCAGTTCGACCTCGGTGACCGGACCGCGCGCACGCAGCCGGGCCGACTCGCCTTGGATATCGGCCCCGGCTGGATCCAGGACCAACGGACCGATGTTCGTTTCCGGCATCGGGAACTCCTCACACTCACACTGACTAGACAAACGAACCGTTCAACGGTGGTGACGGCGGGAACGACACTGGTAACGCCGTCAGAGAATGCTGGAAAGGACCTGGGCGCCAACGCAAATCGCTGTAGGGCACGGCGAGCTGGACATCGGGCAGCGCGTCCAGGAATTGGTCGACCCCGTCCTGGGCGATCATGTAGCCGAGCTGGCGGGCCGGGCAGGCGTGCGGTCCGGCGCTGAACGACAGATGCGAGCGGTTGCCGTTGCGGTCGCCGGCGCGCACCTTCGGATCGTCGTTACAGGCTGCCATACTGATCACCACCGGCTGATGCGCCGGCAGCCAGACTCCGTCGATCAGAATCGGCTGGCGCGGATAGCTGATGCAGTAGTTGGCCATCGGCGGATTGTTGAACAGCACCCAGTCCAGGGCGTCGCGGGTGCCCAGCGCACCGCCCATGACGTGGCCGGAGAAGCGGTCGTCGGTCATCATCAGCAGCAGGGCGTTGGCGACCAGGTGGACCTGCGGTTCGATTCCGGCGCCGTAGAGGGTGGCCAGCTGGTGTACGACTTCCTCGTCGTCGAGGTTGGCTTCGTGCGCGATCAGTCGCGAGGTGATGTCGTCGCCGGGGTGGGCGCGTTTGCGGGCGACGTTCTCGCCCAATGCGGTGGCCAGCATGATGTTGCCGGCCTCGGCGTCGGCCTCGGAGTCGAACATGGCGGCCATACCGGCGGCCACCCGCTCGGCGAGATCGGGTTCGATGCCCAGCATCGCGTTGAGGGAGGTGAACACCAGCGGATGGGCGTACTCGGCCATGATGTCCGCGCGCCCCTCGGTGCAGAACGAATTGATCAGCGGAATCGCGATCTGTTCGACGACGCTGTGCATACCGTGCATATCGACGCCGTCGATGGCCCAGACATTGGCCGCGCGGAAGCGGGTATGATCGATTCCGCTGTTGCGCAGCGCATTCGGCCGCCACTCCATCATCGGCAGCAGCGGGCAGTCGGCGGGCACCCCGCGCTGCCAGATGCGCGGATCGGCCGGGAAGTGCTCGGGATCGTTCAGGATCCGGATCGCGGCGTCGTACCCGATGACCAATGTCGCCGGTATGCCGGGCGACAGTTCCACCTGGGCGAAGGAGGGATTGTTCGCTCGCATCCGGGCATACCCCGCACGCCAGTCCGCGGCGAATTCCTCGGTGTAGATGGGAACACGAGGGCCGTCCGGTTCCATCGGGGAACCGTAGGAAACGGGACAGCCGTTCGGCGACGTATCGAGCGAATGCGGCGTGGTCACGGGTGGTACAACTCCCATCAGATCGTCGTGAAAATGCGTGTGCGGATGTTCGGTGTGGAAGGTTCGAGGCCGACAGGCGTTCGGTGAATGTCCGCGGGCCCCCCTCGTGTCGTGCCAAAACTGTTGGGACGAACCAGATCTGAAATACCGACGCTGATGATACTCACCGCGCGCGCCTCGCGCAGCCGAAGTCCGGCATCGATCTCGGTACCATACCGGCCGGCGGCCGCCGCGATGACGGCGTGGGCGGAATTCGTTCCGCCGGTACCCATTCGGCGTCGCGGGGGATCGGCTGCCGGACTCGTTACGGCGGCGCGGCATTCGGCACGAATGTCCGGATCGCGAATGGGCTCACCCGCCCGCGCCGACGGCCGCCGCGCCCACGCTCGATCCCGCCGGTGCGGGTGGTCGCTGATCAGGAGTTCCTGGTCACTACGGGAGCGCTCGATTCGGAGACGCCGAGGGCGGCCCGGTAAACTGAGTGGTTCGGCGCGCCGGTTGGGGCGCGCACTCATATCGAACGTTCGCCACGACGGCGTTCGCCACAACACTGCTAGGAGACCCTTGTGATCACCGCGACCGACCTGGAGGTCCGGGCCGGAATTCGCACCCTGCTGACCGCGCCGGGACCGGCGCTGCGGGTGCAGGCCGGTGATCGGATCGGTCTGGTCGGGCGCAACGGCGCGGGCAAGACCACCACGCTGCGCATCCTCGCCGGTGAGGGCGAGCCGTACGCGGGCACGGTGGTGCGCACCGGGGAGATCGGCTACCTGCCGCAGGATCCGCGCGAGGGTGATCTGAATGTGCTGGCCCGCGACCGGGTGCTCTCGGCGCGTGGCCTGGACAAGCTGATCCGCGATATGGAGAAGCAGCAGGCGCTGATGGCCGAGGTGGCCGATGACGCCGAACGTGAGAAGGCCGTGCGCAAATACGGCCGCCTCGAGGATCGCTTCTCGGCACTCGGTGGTTATGTCGCCGAGAGCGAGGCCGCGCGCATCTGTAACAGCCTGGGGCTGCCGGACCGGGTGCTGGGCCAGACGCTGCGCACGCTGTCGGGTGGTCAGCGCCGGCGAATCGAATTGGCGCGCATCCTGTTCAGTGCCTCGGACGGTTCGGGCGGCAAATCCGACACCACACTGCTGCTCGACGAGCCCACCAACCATCTGGACGCGGATTCGATCACCTGGCTGCGCGGATTTCTGCAGAACCACGACGGCGGCGTCATCGTCATCTCCCACGATGTGGATCTGCTCGCCGATGTGGTGAACAAGGTGTGGTTCCTGGACGCGGTACGCGGCGAGGCCGATATTTACAACATGGGCTGGAAGAAGTATCTCGACGCCCGTGCCACGGACGAACAGCGCCGGGTGCGCGAACGTGCCAACGCCGAGAAGAAGGCGGCCGCGCTGCGTAAACAGGCCGCCAAACTCGGCGCCAAGGCGACCAAGGCCGCCGCGGCCCATCAGATGGTGCGCCGCGCCGATCGGCTCATATCCGAACTCGACGAGGTGCGCGTCGCCGACAAGGTGGCCCGGATCAAATTCCCCGAACCCGCACCATGTTCCAAGACACCACTGATGGTGCGTGACCTGACCAAGCTGTACGGCTCGCTGGAGATCTTCACCGGAGTGAACTTCGCCGTCGACAAGGGCAGCCGCGTGGTGGTGCTGGGGCTCAACGGCGCCGGTAAGACCACCATGCTGAAGCTGCTGGCGGGGGTGGAGACCCCGACCGCGGGCGGGATCGAGCAGGGCCGGGGCCTGAAGGTCGGCTACTTCGCACAGGAGCACGACACCCTCGACGACAGCGCCTCGGTATGGGAGAACATCCGGCACGCCTCCCCGGACGCCGGCGAGCAGGAGTTGCGGAGCCTGCTCGGCGCGTTCATGTTCACCGGACCGCAACTGGATCAGCCCGCCGGAACATTGTCCGGTGGTGAGAAGACCCGCCTGGCGCTGGCCGGACTGGTGTCCTCGGCGGCCAATGTGCTGCTGCTGGACGAGCCGACCAACAACCTCGACCCGGTCTCGCGCGAGCAGGTCCTCGACGCGCTGCGCAGCTACGCCGGCGCCGTCGTGCTGGTCACCCACGACCCGGGTGCGGCCGAGGCGCTGAATCCCGAACGGGTGATCATGCTGCCCGACGGCACCGAGGATCATTGGTCGCAGGACTACCTCGAACTCATCCAATTGGCCTGATCTCGCCGGACAGCTTCCGGTTTCCGCCCGCGCCCGGCGAAATATCCTCATAATCGGTGAGTTTCATCACATTGAGGCGTTGATCACTGCCAGGCGAGGCTTTAGCCTGGAGTGAGGCTGCACGGCGACCGGAGGAAGCCATGAGTGACAGGCCCGCACAGGGGAAATCGATATTGGGTAAGGGCACGCGCGTCACCGGAAAATCGCGTGATCGCTTACAGACCCAGCTCAAGAAGCAGTACGAGGCGGGCGCCAGCATCCGCTCGCTGGCGCGCGAGACCGGCCGCTCGTACGGATTCATTCACAACGTGCTGGTGGAGTCGCATGTGCAGCTCCGCAGCCGCGGTGGTGCGAATCGGCGCAGGGCGAAGGCGGCCGGTACGGCGTCCTAGCCGGGCCCCGCGGATCAGAGTCCGAGTACGTCCGTGGCTTCGGTCATCTCGCGCAAGCGCGTGCCCGGATCCGGCACGAGCTTGCGCGCCTCGAGGTCCATCAGACCCAGGACCACCGAGACCTCCGCGGAGACGGTGCCGTCGACTTTGCAGATCCGCTGATCCATCCAGAACACCTTGCCCGCACCCCAGCGGCAGTGACAGGTGATGGTGAGTTCGTCTCCCAGATGCAGTTCCCGCAGATATTTCGCGGTGGACTCGAGCACCACCGGGCCCACGCCCGACAATCGCATCTTGTCCGGAACCAGTCCGGCCGACCGCATCATCTCCCAGCGGGCGTGCTCGGCGTACTGGTGGTAGACGGCCTGGTTCACGTGGCCGTTGACATCGAGTTCGTAGCCGCGGACGGTGACAGACACGGAGAAGGTCATATCTGCCCGAACCTTGGGCGCGGTCGGACTATTTCCGGTACGGGCGTGCCGTCGCTCACGGTGGGGGGTGACCCGAGTGGCCGGGCGCCGCGGTCATTCCCGGCGGCGCACCGACGCCTCGACCAAATCCAGTACGGCGGTGAGGTTTTCGCCGGCGTGTCCGGAGGCGATGCGGGCGATGAGCCCGTCCAGGACCAGATCCAGGTAGCCCAGCAGCACATCGGTGGGGACGTCGTCGCGCAGCGCGCCAGCGGCCTTGCGTCGTTCCAGGCGGGCCACCGTCGCCTCGGTCAGCTCGGCCGAACGCTGGGTCCAGCTCGCCGCGAATTCGGGGTCGGTGCGCAGCCGCCGGGCGATCTCGAGCCGGGTGCCCAGCCAGTTGTATTGCGCTGGGTCGTCCAGCATTTCGCGCATCACCTGCACGATCCCCTGAGTGGCCGCGATCTCGGCCATCCGGTGCGCGTCCTCGTGCGCGAGCGCCAGAAACAGCGCGTCCTTGTCCCGGAAGTGGTGGAAGATCGCCCCGCGCGAGAGTCCGATCGCCTCCTCGAGGCGGCGCACAGTGGCACCCTCGTAACCGAATTCGGCGAAACACCGTCGCGCACCGTCGAGGATCTGGCTGCGCCGGGCGGCGAGGTGATCGTCACTGACCTTGGGCATGGACTCCTCCAGCGGGAAAAGGGCCGGACCCCCGCGCCCGGTGCGAGGCGGCGCGGGGGTCCGCACAGCATATGGACCGCGTGTAGATCCTATGCGGCACAAAGGTGTTCGTGCCGGGGCCGGAAAGAATCGGTATCCGGGCCCGGCACGAGGTCACCGAGTGTGGTGATATCGATCAGCCGCGAATCATGTTGCGCAGCACGAACTGCAGGATGCCGCCGTTGCGGTAGTAGTCCGCCTCACCGGGGGTGTCGATGCGGACCACCGCGTCGAAGGTGACCTTGTCGCCGCCGGCCTTGGTGGCGGTCACCTTCAGGGTCTTGGGCGTCTTGCCCTCGTTGAGCCCGGTGATGCCTTCGATGTCGAAGGTCTCGGTACCGTCCAGCCGCAGCGACGCCGCGGACTGCCCCTCGGGGAATTGCAGCGGGATCACGCCCATACCGATCAGATTCGAGCGGTGAATGCGCTCGAACGACTCGGTGATCACGGCCTTGACGCCCAGCAGGCGAGTGCCCTTGGCCGCCCAGTCGCGCGAGGAGCCCGATCCGTACTCCTTACCGCCCAGCACGACCAGCGGAATGCCGGCGGCCTGGTAGTTCTGCGCGGCGTCGTAGATGAACGCCTGCGGAGCGCCGTCCTGGGTGAAGTCACGGGTGTAGCCACCGGAGACATCGTCGAGCAGCTGGTTGCGGAGCCGGATGTTGGCGAAGGTGCCGCGGATCATCACCTCGTGGTTGCCGCGCCGCGATCCCAGGGAGTTGTAGTCCTTGCGCTCGACGCCGTGCGAGTCCAGGTACTGCGCCGCCGGAGTGCCCGGCTTGATCGGACCGGCCGGGGAGATGTGGTCGGTGGTGACCGAATCACCCAGCAGGGCCAGCACGCGCGCACCCTTGATGTCCTCGACCGGCGCGGGCTCGAGCTGCATTCCGTCGAAGTACGGCGCCTTGCGGACGTAGGTGGAGTTCTCGTCCCAGGCGAAGGTGTCACCGGACGGTGTGTCCAGGTTCTGCCAGCGCTCGTCGCCCTTGAACACGTCGGCGTAGGACTTGCGGAACATGTCCTGGTTGATCGCCGACTTGATGGTGTCGTCGATCTCCTGCGCCGAGGGCCAGATGTCCTTCAGGAAGACCTCGTTGCCGTCCTTGTCCTTGCCCAGCGGGTCGGCCTCGAAGTCGAAGTCCATCGTGCCGGCGAGTGCGTAGGCGATGACCAGCGGCGGTGAGGCCAGGTAGTTCATCTTCACGTCGGGAGAGATGCGGCCCTCGAAGTTGCGGTTACCCGAGAGCACCGCGGTCACCGACAGGTCGTTGTCGTTGACGGCCGCCGAGATCTCCTCCGGCAGTGGGCCGGTGTTGCCGATGCACGTGGTACAGCCGTAGCCACCCAGGTAGAAGCCAAGCTTCTCCAGGTACGGCCACAGGCCGGCCTTCTCGTAGTAGTCGGAGACGACCTGTGAGCCCGGCGCCATATTGGTCTTGACCCACGGCTTGGTCGACAGGCCCTTCTCCACCGCGTTGCGGGCCAGCAGCGCCGCGCCGAGCATGACCGACGGGTTGGAGGTGTTGGTGCAGGAGGTGATACCCGCGACCACGACCGCGCCGTGATCGAGGACGAACTCGCCGCGCTCGGACGACTTCACGCGCACCGGCTTGGACGGCCGGCCGTTGGCGTTGGTGGCGGCGGACTGCACGTCGGCCGCGCCGTCGTCGGCGAACGAGAGCACAGCCGGGTCCGAGGCCGGGAACGACTCCTCGACCGCCTCGTCGAGCTGGGAATGCGGGGCCGGCGCGGCCTCGGACTCGGGGTCGTCGGTGTAGTTGCGGATGTCCTTGCGGAAGGCGACCTTGGACTCCGACAACAGGATTCGGTCCTGCGGACGCTTCGGGCCGGCGATCGAGGGCACCACCGAGCTCAGGTCGAGCTCGAGGTACTCGGAATAGGTGGGCTCATGCGAGGCGTCATGCCACATGCCCTGTTCCTTGGCGTAGGCCTCGACCAGGGCCAGCTGATCATCCGAGCGGCCGGTCAGCCGCAGATAGTTGATCGTCTCCTCGTCGATCGGGAAAATCGCTGCGGTGGAACCGAATTCGGGGCTCATATTGCCCAGGGTGGCGCGGTTGGCCAGCGGAACCTCGGCGACGCCGGCGCCGTAGAACTCGACGAACTTGCCGACCACCCCGTGCTTGCGCAGCATATCGGTGACGGTGAGCACGACGTCGGTGGCGGTGACGCCCGGCTGGATCTCGCCGGTCAGTTTGAAGCCGACGACGCGCGGGATGAGCATCGAGACCGGCTGGCCCAGCATGGCGGCCTCGGCCTCGATACCGCCGACGCCCCAGCCCAGCACGCCGAGCCCGTTGACCATGGTGGTGTGCGAGTCGGTGCCCACGCAGGTGTCCGGATAGGCCTGGCCGTTACGCGTCATGACGGTCGGGGCCAGGTATTCGATGTTGACCTGGTGCACGATGCCGGTGCCCGGGGGGACGACCTTGAAGTCGTCGAACGCGCCCTGGCCCCAGCGCAGGAACTGGTAGCGCTCACCGTTGCGCTGGTATTCGAGGTCGACGTTGCGCTCGAGGGCGTCGGCACGGCCGAAGACGTCCAGGATGACCGAGTGGTCGATGACCATATCGGCGGGCGAGAGCGGGTTGACCTGGTTCGGGTCGCCGCCCAGGGCGGTGACCGCCTCACGCATCGTCGCCAGGTCCACTACACAGGGCACACCCGTGAAGTCCTGCATGATCACACGTGCGGGGGTGAACTGGATCTCGATACTCGGCTCGGCCGACGGGTCCCAGTTCGCGATGGCGCGGATGTGGTCGGCGGTGATGTTGGCGCCGTCCTCGGTGCGGAGCAGGTTCTCCGCCAGGACCTTCAGCGCGTAGGGCAGCTTCTCGGTGCCGGGCACGGCCGAGAGCCGGAAGATCTCGTACGAGTTGCTTCCGACCTCGAGGGTGTCCTTGGCGCCGAATGTATCGATACTTGTCATACGTTCAGCTCCACTCGTCGGTATGCTTTTCGGGGCGTGTGCGGGCCCCGTGGGGTGGCCACCGATGGGGCTGCACCGGCGGCGTTTTCGTCGAGGACGCGGCTTCGGGCTGCGCGCCCCGTCCCTCAGAACTCTAACAGTACGCTTGTCCTATGAAGCGGCCGGGGCGGACCCGGCGCGGCGTGCCGGGATCCATCATGCTCCAGTCGCGTAATGTGCTCGCAGGACCGGTCGGGTTGTCACGTCAGGGGCGCCGACCGGGCGCGTGTTGTTCACGTTTGACAGTGTTGCCAAGTTCGTCGCCGGATTCGGCGGCTCGACCAAGACCGGATGGAAGATGACCGTCTCGCACGCCTCGGTTTTCACCCCCATGGCCGCGGAAATACCGCCCTATGTCGACGTCGACACAATCTTGAAGGATCTGCGCGACAACCATGTCGCTACCCCCAAGGGTAAGAAGCAGTCCGACCTCGCCGCGGTCGTCAAGGATGCGCAGGCCCACGGCATCCAGCTCAATATCGTGGTCGTGGAAGGCAATAAGGGCAGAGACTCGGATCTGCGCGATCTGGCCACCACGATCGGCTCTCATGAAAAGGGCACCGTCGCGGTCTTCAGCGACGACTGGATCGGCACCTCCAGTGATTCGATCCACCGCGCCCGCCTCGAGTGGGCCGAGGACAAGGCCAAATATCAGGGCGGCGGCCACGCCACCACCGCCGCCAAGATCTTCGTCAGCCGGCTCGAACAGCCCGAGCAGATCTCCTGGACCGCGATCACCAGCGTGATCTTGGCCGTCACCGTCGCCGCGATCGGTGGCTTGTACGTCGTCAAATCTCGGCGTGCGGCTCGCGAGCGCACCGCAGAGCAGGCCGGCCCGGAGTCGGTGGCCGGCGCCGCGCACTGACCGACGCGGGGCGCCCGGAATCATGGCGCCCGCGGTCTGACGACTACGGACGCGACATTCACCGCCCGCGTACCCGGGAACCACACGGTTCCGAGTACGCGGGCGGTGCGCTTTCCGGGTGGTCCCGGGTGTCGTTGCGGTCGGATCCGGTCGATCGGCACGCCGCGAACGCCCGATGCGCCGATGGATTTGCTGGAATGTCTGATTTCCGACGGTATGCACGTGTGAACCATCAATCCCCGGTCAGCGGTCGGTTTTTATGCGGACGTGCAGCTTCGGCGTCAGCAAATAATTAGCAAATACGGAAATTACTAACGTGTGATTTGTTGTCCGATGTTTCCTATGTGAAGCAAGTGTCGTACGGTTTGCATTGACGCTCTTGGGGAAGAAGTGTCACGTGGGTAACCAGTGTCCCAGTGTGGATCAATGGGTCGCTGATGCTTGTGTGGCGACGCCTCGACCGGTCGCCCCGGGCAGTCCCGGCGAACATCGAGTTCGCGGGGAATCGGCTAGGGATGCGGGAGGTGCGATGCGAATCTCGGGAAGACGGGCGGGCCGTCCGTCAGGGATCGCTGTCGGATTGCTCTTGTGCGCGATTGCGCTGGCGCTGAGCGCGCCGCTGGTCGCGGCGGTACCACCACCGCCGCCGAATCCCAGCGACGGCGACATCGCCGCGGCGGGCTCTCAGGTCGATGCCGGAGTGAGCCGGGTCAGCGGCCTTATCAACGAGGTCGCCAGCGCCGACCAGCAGTTGGCTCAGCTGGACACCGATGTGGCCGGTAAGCGGGAAGCGGTCAACAAGGCCCTGGTGGATCTGCAAAGCGCGCGCGATGCCGCGGACGCGGCCGCCGACCGGGTGGTGAGCACCCAGCGCGATCTATCGGCCGCCGGCTCCCAGGTGAAGCGGGCCCAGGACGAATACGACCGGTTCGCGGCCGATGCCTACACCCATCCGGAGTCCTCGTCGGTAGTCAACTACATCGCCGGCCCCGACCCCTCGGCGGCACTCGATCGCGGCGATCTGCTCGCGATGGCCGCCCGCAATCAGCAGTCGGCGATCGACGGACTGCGGCGCGCGCAGGTCGAGCAGGCCAACCGGGATTCACAGGCCCGCAAGGCCAAACAGGCCGCCGACTCGGCCGCCGGCGCCGCCGAGGACAAGAAGACGCAGGCCGAGGCCGCGGTCACAGCGGCCAAGGCCGCGCTCGACGATCAGGCGCAACGGCGCGCGGGGCTGATGTCCCGGCGCGAGGCCGCGGAAGTCGAACTCGATCGGGCGCGGACCAACGTCTCGGGACTACAGGGCGAACGCGAGGCCTACTTGACGTGGGACCGGCAGCGTCAGGCCGAGATCGCCGACGCGCAGCAGGCCGCCGCGGCCGCCGCCACGCGCGCGTCCGCCGACCAGGCCGCCACCGAACGCGCCGCCGAGATCGGGTCGAGTAAACGCGCGCACACCGCGATCGAGGATCCGGGATCGCCCACCCGGCACTCGGCCTCGATGCCCGATAAACCCAGCGGCAGCAAATCGGAGATGATCGAGACCGTCGTCGATCGCGCCTCCTCGCAGTTGGGTGTCATCTATGCCTGGGGTGGCGGCAACGAGGACGGGCCGACCAAGGGAATTCGCGACGGCGGCGTCGCCGACCGCTACGGCGATTTCAAGAAGACCGGATTCGACTGTTCGGGTCTGATGGTCTACGCCTTCGCCGGTGTCGGAATATCCCTGCCGCACTACAGCGGATACCAATACACAATGGGTACCCGGGTGCCGGTGGCGCAACGCCAGCGCGGCGACATGCTTTTCTGGGGTAAGAACGGCAGTGAACACGTCGCGCTCTACCTGGGTGACGGCAAAATGATCGAGGCGCCGGAATCCGGTGAGGTGGTACGGATTACGTCGGTGCGCTTGAGTGGTATCCAGCCCTACGCGGTGCGGTTGCTGACCTGATCGACCCCGTCCGGCCGATAGTGTGCGAGCCCCGGTTGCGGCAAACGACCGAGATACCTGGAATAGTTGGGGCGGCACGCATAGAGACCGAAGCGAAAGCGGGGAGTTTGGTGACTTCGACGGACGATGTGAGCGCGGGGAGTGCGGTCGAGCGGGCTCCCGAGCCCGGCACTCTGGAGCGTGACGTCGCGACCCTGGAAAAGGCGATCTACGAAGTCAAGCGGGTCATCGTCGGTCAGGACAGACTGGTGGAGCGTTTGCTCGTCGGCGTTCTGGCCCGCGGGCACGTCCTGCTCGAGGGTGTTCCCGGTATCGCCAAGACGCTGGCGGTGGAGACCTTCGCCAAGGTGGTCGGAGGGAGTTTCTCGCGCGTCCAGTTCACTCCCGACCTGGTGCCCACCGACCTGGTCGGTACCCGCATCTACCGCCAGGGCCGCGAGGAGTTCGATACCGAACTCGGGCCGGTGCTGGCCAATTTCGTCCTCGCCGACGAGATCAACCGCGCCCCCGCGAAGGTGCAGTCCGCGCTGCTCGAGGTCATGGCCGAACGGCACGTGTCGATCGGCGGGGTCACCTATCCGATGCCCGATCCGTTCCTGGTCATGGCCACCCAGAACCCGATCGAGAGCGAAGGCGTCTACCCGCTGCCGGAGGCCCAGCGCGACCGCTTCTTGTTCAAGGTCGTCGTGGACTACCCGACGATCGAGGAGGAGCGCGAGATCATCTACCGGATGGGTGTCACCCCGCCGGAGGCCGGCCAGATTCTCGAACCGGCCGAGCTGATCCGCCTGCAGCAAGTGGCCTCGAGTACCTTCGTCCACCACGCCCTGGTCGACTACGTGGTCCGGGTGATCGCCGCGACCCGCAAGCCCGCCGAGTTCGGTCTCGACGACGTCGCGGAGTGGGTTTCCTACGGCGCCTCGCCACGCGCGAGCCTGGGCATCATCGCCGCCGCCCGTGCGGTCGCGCTCATCCGCGGGCGCGACTACGTGGTGCCGCAGGATGTCGTCGAGGTGGTACCGGATGTGCTGCGCCACCGCCTGGTCCTGTCCTACGACGCGCTCGCCGACGAGGTCAGTCCCGACGATGTGATCCGCCGGGTGCTGCAGACCGTCGGCCTGCCCCAGGTCGCGACCCAGGCGAACCCGCCGGGCACCGCCTCCGGTGCGGCGCCGATGCCGGCGCCCGCCGCACAAGGCGATGCGCCGCAACCGATTCCGCCGCATCCGGCCGGTCCGCCGCAGAACGGTCAGAGCACGCCGCAGCCGCCGCGCCAGTGAGCAGGGCATCGGATCCGGCGGCGTCGGCGCCGAACTCGGCGCAGTCCTCCGCCCATATCAGCGCGCCGCC